>NZ_JBLWIT010000122.1:0-8057 GCF_048381435.1 Rhodococcus mengyinensis
GGGACCCGGAACGCGCCGGGGGTGAGCGGTTCGAACGGGGCCTTCAGGGCGGGGATGCCGGTGATGGCGAGGGCGCCCTGCGGGGTGCCGTGGTAGGCGATGGAGCGGGAGATGACCTTGTGTTTGCCGGGTTTGCCGACCTTCTTGAAGTACTGTTTGGCCAGTTTCCAGGCGCTTTCGACGGCCTCGCCGCCGCCGGTGGTGAAGAAGACCCGGTTCAGATCGCCGGGGGCGTAGCCGGCGAGGCGTTCGGCGAGTTCGATCGCCGGTGGGGTGGCGTAGGACCAGAGCGGGAAGAACGCGAGCTGTTCGGCCTGCTTGGCGGCGGCCTCGGCGAGCTCGGTGCGGCCGTGCCCGGCCTGGACGACGAACAACCCGGACAGCCCGTCGAGGTAGCTCTTGCCGGCGGTGTCCCAGATCCGGGCGCCCTCACCGCGGGTGATGATCGGCGGCGTGATGTTCTCCCCGTGCCGGGAGAAATGCCCCCACAGATGGCGGCGGGCCGCCGCCTCGAGGTGCGCCGTGGTGGGCGAAGAGTTGGTAACCGTAGTCATCGGGTTCCCCAATCATATTGCTGTTTGACAAGTTTCAGGTACACCATCGTCTCGGTGCCGAGCACACCGGGAATAGTGCGAATTTCTTTGTTGAGCACGGCAAGGAGGTGGTCGTCGTTCTCGCACACGATCTCGGCGAGAATGTCGTAGGCGCCTGCCGTCAACACGACGTAGTCGATGGCGTCGACGTCCGCGAGGCGAGCGGCGATCTCGGTGACGTCCCCCGAGCAGCGGATCCCGACCATGGCCTGACGTGAGAATCCCACTTGCACCGGGTCGGTCACCGCGACGATCTGCGTGACGCCGGTGTCGATCAGCTTCTGCACGCGTTGGCGTACAGCCGCTTCCGACAATCCGACGACCTTGCCGATGGCCGAGTACGACCGTCGTCCATCCTCCTGAAGTTGCTCGATGATCTGCTTGGACACGGGATCGAGAGAGGCAGGCTGCTCAGACATGGTCGAATCCTCCCTTGCTCGTCGTGTCGAAGACAATCGGCTCGGACATTTCGGAACTATCGCCTCTTCCTGGTGACGTGGGTACTCACGACTCGGGCACCTTCACTTCGGTGTCGGCGGTGAGGGTGCGTCCGCGGAAGAAGTTCCGGGAGCCGGTCGCGAAACACAGCAACATCAGGGGGATTCCGACCACCAGCATTCCGACGCCGAGAACGAACACGCCCCCGAACGGGCCGAACGCGGTGAATCCGTAGTCGGGACGCAGCATGTCGACGGCGCTCTGGACAAAGGCCCACGTCATGCAGAGGGCACCGAGCAGCGGAAAGATGCCGCGCATGAACAGATTACGTGCCGAGTCGAGGAGTGTCCGACGGAAGTACCAGACGCACGCGTAGGCGGTGATGCCGTAGTAGAAGGCAACCGCGAGTCCGAGCGACGCCACCGAATCCTGCAGGGCGTTGGCGCTGGCGAACGACAGGACCAGGTAGAACAGCAGTGCCGCGGCTCCCATGACCAGGGTTCCGAAGCCGGGGGTCATGTACCGGGGGTGCACCGAGGCGAACCGGCGCGGCAACGCCTCGTAGACCGCCATCGACAGCGTTCCGCGCGCCGTCGGCAGGATGGTGGTCTGGGTCGAGGAGAGCGCGGAGATCGACACCGTCAGCAGCAGCAACGAGGCTGCCACCGGCCCGGCGACCGGCCCGCCCAGCGTGGTCAGCACGTCGTCGACGTTCTCCGGGTTGTTCAGTCCGATCCCGGTGTCCCCGAACCCGGCGAACGACTGGACCGCGTATCCGACCAGGACGTACGTGGCGACGAGAATGACCGTGGTCAAGACCGCGGCACGGCCGGGCGTCCGCTCGGAATCCTTCGTTTCCTCACCGACCGCCAGGCAGGCATCCCACCCCCAGTAGATGAAGATGCACAGGATGATCGCCTGTGCCGCACTGGACATCGAGACACCGGTCGGAATGATCCAGTCCAGTCGCGGGGTGACCGCCTGCGGGCCGGCGGTGCCGCCGAACACCTTCGACAGTGCGAGGACGCTGACCCCGATGAGGACGGTGAACTGCACCGCGATCAGGACGTTCTGCAGGCGTTCGCTGATGAGAATGCCACGAAAGCTGACGTACGTCATGGCCGCGATGAAGAAGCACCCCAGCAGCACCTTCGCGGCGAGCGACTCTGCCGCCGCGTGCAACCCGAGAACCTCGAACAGGTAGATCGCCGCGATCTCCGCGGTGTTGGCGAGGACGATGATCGCGGACACGGCGAGTCCCCACCCCGCCATCCAGCCGATCCACGGGCCGAACGCCTTGGTGCCCCAGGTGAACGAGGTGCCGCAGTCCGGGGTGTCCCGATTGAGCTCGCGGTAGGCGAACGCCGTGAGCAACATCGGGATGAACGCGACGAGGAACATCGACGGCGCCTTGTCGCCGACTGCCAGAACGACGTACCCCAGTGTCGCGGCGAGACTGTAGGCGGGCGCGACCGAGGACAACCCGATCACCGTGTTGCCGATCAATCCCAGAGCGCCGCTGTTGAGGCCCTTCGCGGTGCCGAGCGGGTTCTGGGTCTTCGAGGGCTGGGTCTTCAAGGGTGGCGGTTCGGCAATGCTCATCAAGTCTCCCTCGAGGTGTGCGGCTGCGGGCAGAGGTGCCCGCGCGTGTGTGATGAAGGGGTGTAATGGTTTTCGCGGTTACGTGGCCGTCTCGGCGATGAAGATCTTCCGCAGCGTGTCACGCACGATCCACCGGGTCTTCTGCCCGGACCGCACGTGGACGACACTTCCGGGACCGAGTTCGAGATCGGGGGTGTCGTCGTCGAACTGCACTGTCGCGTCACCGCTGAGCACCACGAACACCTCGTCGATCTCGACGTCGGACGAGACGCTGGGCTCGATCTCCCATACGCCGACGGTGACACCGGCGAAGTCGCCGAGCACTCGTTCGCCGACCATCGGCACGCTGTCGCCGATCACCTGCTCGTCCGGGAGACGGTGGTAGTCGAGATCGGCGGTTCGAGCCTCGATGTGCGGTCCGGATTCCCAGGCGACGACCCCGGTCGCGGGGTCGCTCACGAGTCGAACCCCAAGCCCACCGCGTCGAGGGCCTTGAGGAAGAGGTTCCGGCGACCTTCCGTGTGGTCCGCGCGATCGAGGGACCATCGGGTGGCGTTGATGCCGGCCGCCGCCAACGGTTCGGGCGGGAAGGGGAGGGGCATGGACTTCACCAAGTCCAACTCCGTCAAAGCAGTCGTCTCACCGGACACCTTGTCCAGCATGACGTTCGCCGCGAAGCGGGAAGCGCCGACACCGAGACCGGTGAAGCCGGCCGCGTACGCGATCCGCCCCTTCGCCGCGGAACCGAAGAACGAGCAGAAGCGTGTCGACGTATCGATGACGCCGCCCCACCGGTGGGTGAACTCCAGGCCCTCGAGCTGCGGGAACGTCGTGAAGAAGTGGCTCGCGAGCCTCGTGTGGGACTCGGGGCGGTCCTCGAGGTCGTGGTGCATTCCCCGCCCGAAATGGTAGATCGCGTCGTAGCCGCCCCAGAGGATTCGGTTGTCGCGGGTGAGCCGGTAGTAGTGGAACTGGTTGGACATGTCGGCGACGCCCTGCCGGGCAGACCATCCCACCTCCGCGAGCTGTGCGTCGGACAGCGGTTCGGTCATGAGCACGTAGTCGTACACCGGAACCGTGTGCAGCCGGTACCGCTTCAGCAGGGACGGAAAAGCATTGGTTGCCAGGATCACTCGGCCGGCCGACAGGGTCGCGGACGCCGTCCGAACGCCGACCCGTGACGACGATCGGGAGCGGACGAGATCGAGGACCTTGGTGTGCTCGAACATCTCGACACCGTGCTGCGCACAGGCTCGGCCGAGTTCGGTGGCGAGCTTGGCCGGATGCACCAGCGCGGTGGACTCCTTGTCCCATACACCGGCCAGGTACGTGGGCGAGTTGACCTGCGCGCGCATCGCGGGCCCGTCAAACACCGTGGTGGTGGCGCTCGGGGGCGTGTCGAACACGTCCTTCGCCTGGTAATCGGCGATCGCGACCGAGATCGCGCCGTTCCGTTCGAAATCGCAGTCCAACCCCAGGGTGTGGACGGTCTTCTCGATGGCGTCGAGGTTCTCGAGTCCGAGCGCCTCCAGAGTGTCGATTTCTCCCGGCCAGCGTCGACGTCCGTTCTCGCTGCCGTGGGTCAGGCTGGCTTCGACGAACCCGCCGTTACGGCCGGATGCCGCCCATCCGATGGTCTCGCCCTCCACGAGGGCGACGGACAGGTCGGGGTGGCGCTGTTTCGCGAGCAGAGCACTCCAGAGTCCGGTGTATCCGCCGCCGACGACCACCAGGTCGTACGCGGCGTCGGCCGAGGCGGCCGGGTAGGTGGGGGTGTCGGCGACGTCCTCGATCCAGAACGGTGCCAACCGAGTGCGCCGGAGCGCATGGTCGACGACCTTCGCGTTCGGTTGATTCTTCTCGAACACTGTCTGCAGCATGGAGCACCTTTGTTGGTGGAATGACCGAAGGTGACGTGTGAGGCACGTCACCGTGGCACCCATCCTGACCTACGCTTGCCACTATTTCAATAGCAAAAGGCGAGAAACATTGCGGAATCAGTTGTCGAAGTGAGAATCGAAAACCGAATCGGTGGTTCCTTACTGGCCTGCCTCGTCAGCGCGCGACCGTGCCGAGGTGCAGCGACACCGAGCGGACCGGGCTGATCCTGGCCTCGTCGCCGGACTTCACGGCGTGAACGGTGCCGAACTCGACGGTCTCGTCGGGGAAGGTGCCCGCGAAGGCGTAGGCGTAATAGGTCCCCGAGACCGCATCACCCGGCACCGTGTACGCGATGGCCTCCTCGAGCACCTCGCCGGGTTGCAGGTCGACGTCGATCGGCCTGAAGAACGGATCGCTTGTCTGGCCGTCCGGGGAGACCGCGCTGACCCATACCTGCCCCGCGTAGGGACGATCGTCGGGTGCCTCGACGAGCATGGTCGTGTCGACGGTCCCGCCGCCCGCGGGCAGTGTGGTGTCGGAATCCGCGCGCAGCGTGACCCGCACCGGCAGGTCCGTGTCGGGGTTCGCCGGCCCGGTCGAGGAGGGCGAACCGTCGCCCACCTCGGGCCAGCCGTTCGCCCACACGATCCGGTCGATCATCCCCTCGCGCCGGCGGGCACCGCTGGGCAGATCCCGGTTGTCGCGCGGAATGGCGTGGTACACGATCCAATCCGAGCCCGCGTCGTCGGAGACCACCGTGTTGTGGCCCGGCCCGGCCCACGGTTCGCTGCCGGCGAGGATGAGGGCGCCGCCGCCGTCGTTCAGGTCCTGGCCCTTCCGGTCGAGGTACGGCCCCGTCAGCGACTCCGACCGGCCGGCGAGGACGCGGTAGGCGGTGTCGGCGCCGTTGCAGCAGTTGCCGGCCGAGAGGAACAGGTAGTAGTAGCCGTCGTGGAATTCGACGTACGGGCCTTCGAAGCGCTCGTCCGCGACGCGTACGGGTTCGCCGGCCGCCGCGGTGCCGTCCGGGCTGAGCGGGATGGCGTGGACGCCCTGGAAGTTGCCGACGAACATCGTCTTCGTCGTGCCGTCGTCCCACACGAACGGGTCGATGGTGCCGCCGACGCCGACGTCGTGGGCGCAGAACACGGGGCGGCCGAGATCGGTCCACGGTCCGGTGGGCCGGTCGGCGGTGGCGAGACCGATGCACGGGTTCGATTCGTCGTAGAGCGAGTAGTACAGGCTGAACTGGCCGTCGGACTCGAGCACGTTGGGTGCCCACGCGAGTTTGCCGTCGGGGTGCCACGCGGGCCGGTCGGGGAAGACGTCGCCGAGGTACATCCAATCCATGAGGTCGGCGGACTTGAAGATCGACATGTTGTGCATGCCCTGGCCGTCGCCCCAGTCGTCGGCGGTCGTGTACATGTAGAACATGCCGTCGGACGCGCGGACGACGCTCGGGTCGGCGGCCACCGGTTGCACGATCGCTTCGGCCGTCGCCGACGGGGCAGGCGCACCCATCAAGACGAGAAGCATCAGAGCTGTCACGATCCACCCGCGCCGCGGGCGGTGTCGGGTGCCGGACTTGCGCAGCGCAGCATCGTCAGTGTCCACGTCACTCCCAACCTCGCCCGCCCGGAATCCGCAAATCTATAAGGGTGAGGTCGAGGTTAAGGGTGGAACCGGCTCACAGCGCCGGACTGCAACCGAACCGTGTTCTGCCGGCGGTGGCCGGCGTCAGGTCGTGGGGTCGAGCAGAACCAGTGGGATCTCGCGGTCCGTTTTCTTCTGGTAGCCGGCGTATCCCTTGTAGGCGGCGGTGACTTTCGGCCACAGACGGGCCCGCTCCTCGGCGGTTGCCACGTGGGCGCGCATGGACTGCGCGGGGTTTCCCTGCAGCGACAGCTGAACCACCGGGTTGGCCTGCAAATTCAGGAACCACGCGGGGTGGCGGTCATCGCCACCACGTGACGCCACCACGACGAGCGTTGCGCCCTCTCGCACCGGGACGGTCAGCATGACGCTGTGCACCTTCCCGGTTTTGCGGCCGACGGTGGTCAACTCCACCGCCGGCATCTTGCCGAAACTCCGCCCCACCCGCCCGCCGGTAATGCGCAGCAGGGCGCGGTGGGCGGCGTTCATGAACTTCAGTCCGCGGTCCGTCGGCATAAATTTCAGCGTAACGGCTTCAATGTCCGCCGGAGGCTGCCCGCGCTGTTGACGGATGGTCGTCGACGAGTTCGCTCGTGCCGATTCCGGCCTCGCCGGCGATTCCGGCGAGTTCCGCGCCGACCGACTCGTGCGGCTCGTCCGCCGTCGCGTTCTTCTGCTGGACACCCCGCACCCCAGGCGCTGTGGCCCGATCTGGGGACATCCGAATCATCCGATTC
Source organism: Rhodococcus mengyinensis (assembly GCF_048381435.1). NCBI lineage: Bacteria > Bacillati > Actinomycetota > Actinomycetes > Mycobacteriales > Nocardiaceae > Rhodococcus > Rhodococcus mengyinensis. The sequence goes on from NZ_JBLWIT010000122.1 coordinate 6,905, forward strand.
AAGGCCCGATCGGGGGACAGTCGCGACGCCCGATTCGCGACAGGATGACTCTCATGCGAGTCGGACGCAGGAACAGGACGAGGTAGATGTCGACGATTGCGAGCACCACGTTGGCCGAGGTGGCGTACGAGTGGTGCACCGAGGCGGAGATTCAAGGTGCAGTCATCTACCGTCGCGGGCGGACGGAATGTCACGCGGAGTGTGTTGTTCATCGGCAACCCGTCCACCGTCACCGAAGTGACGCACTGGGCCGCCGTGCGGCACTGGACGGTGGAGCAGGGACTGAAGCCCGTACGCGAACTCCAGGCTGATGTGCTGTGTGCGATCGTCACCGAGGCTGTCGCCGACGGGTCGTGCGCGTCGGCGGATGCGGCGGTCGTGCAGCGCGTGCGCGCCCGTGGCCTGGAATGCATCCCCGTCTACGACATCGAGCCGTGGGGGAGTGCCCGGCTGTCCGGTGCGCTGCCGCCTATGTCGTCTCCGTGAGTGCGCGTTGGGCCGCGGGCCAGAACTCGAATCCCGCAGTCATCAGCCCGCCGAGCCCGATGATGATCACCGCGGCATCGACGCTGGTCCGCCCCTCCTTCGCCCAGTAGACGTCTTCCAGATCCAGCAGCAACGCCAACTCGTCGACGATGAGCGCGGTGCCGACGCCGTACGAGACGGGCACCGTCGGATGGCGGCGCTGCTTCTCGGAGCCACGCACCGCCACGGCCCCTACCCCGGCCAGCGCGGCGATGCCGAGGTTGTAATGGTGGAAATGGCGGCCGTGGAGACTCAACCCACCGCCGGCCGGTCCGTGCCCGCGCCGGATCCAGTGCGTCAATGCCCGCACCCCCGCGAACGTCAGCGTGAACGCGCCCCACGACACCACCGCCGACTGCTCACTCGGATCGAGCTTCCTCCGCCACGCAGCGCGCAGACGGCGCAAGCGACTGCGGTGGCGTTCTGTCGCCGGGTCCTGGGTCGTCACACCGTCAAGCGTGCCACCCGTTCGCGTACTTCGTATGTCGTTCCGGGACTTCTTCGGTGGGGTTACCCGAAGGTCGCGGCTGTCACGAAACCATTGACTCGAAAGTGTGTTCGAACTAGAATTCAAGGATGGGGCTCGGGGGAGATATCCAGGGGGCGTTGTCGGACGAGATTCTGGCGA
>NZ_JBLWIT010000123.1:0-44491 GCF_048381435.1 Rhodococcus mengyinensis
CGTCGGCTTCACGTCGCGGTCGACGAAGGCGCGCACCGTCTCGACCAGGTACGCCTCTTCCTCGTTCAGCTTGCCCATCACTCCACCTCGCACTCACACTCGCACAACATTTGTACGGCCATATTCTCGGATATGTATGCTCCCGTCAAGACCCGCATTGACATCCACCCGCGATCGGTGCCACCATCTAGTCCGGATCGGCACCATATCCGCTGTTCAGAGGCTAGAAACGCGACTACAGGCGTCGACCGACCTAATGGCCGTATTTACCGTCCCTTCACATACTGAAGGGACGCAAGTACCCCAGCGGTCGCCAACACCTCGCGTCGAGCGAACACCGTTTCTCACGAAAGAGGCGACCAGGATGTCTCAGCACAGGTTCGAACTCCGGCCGGTCGCGCCCTCCGCGTCGAACTGGGATTGGCGGATGCACGCGCGTTGCCGGTCCATGGACACAGAGCTCTTCTTCCCGTACGAGGGCGAAGGGCAGGGCGCACGCATTCGTCGAGAACGAGCCGCGAAGCATGTCTGCGAGCCCTGCCCGGTCCGGACCGAGTGCCGAAATCACGCACTGATCACCGGTGAACAATTCGGCGTCTGGGGCGGCACGACGGAGAAGGACCGCCGGTATCTTCGGCCGCCGCGACTCGGTCGATACCGCTCATGACTGCGGGATGTCCGCGGCGTCTCCGCTCGCCCTGTATCGGCTCAACGCTGGTCCGCGCGCAGCGCGGTGCGGAGTCCCGCGCGCCGTCCGGTGCCTCCGTCGGCGGGCGTGGTGGGTGCTGTGCGGAATTTCAGTTCGGACGCGGTCTCGGGAGCATCGTCGGCGGTCGCGGACAGAAACCGGTCCGGGAGTGCCAACTTGTGGATGGTGCGCAGGGTCAAAAGGTATTGCTTGGCTAGCGAACCGGTGGTGTAGGGCAGATCGTACTTCTCGCACAGTACGCGGACCCGCGTCGCGATTTCCGGGTAGCGGTTGCTGGGGAGGTCCGGGAACAGGTGGTGCTCGATCTGGTAGCAGAGGTTGCCGCTGAGGAATGCGAGCACCGGGCCGGCTCGGAAATTGGCGGTGCCGAGCATCTGGCGTAGATACCATTCCGCCCGGGTCTCGTTTTCCAGTTCGGCGGGGGTGAACTTCTCTGCGCCGTCCGGGAAATGTCCGCAGAAGATCACGACGTAGGCCCACAGGTTACGCAGTAAGTTGGCGGTGAGGTTCGCCTTCAGCGTCCGTCGCCACCGCCGCCCGCAGACGGCGGGAAAGAGTACGTAATCCTTGCCGGTCTGCCGGACGATCTTGCCGATCAGCGCTCGGGTATGGCCGGACTTCTCGGCGGCGGTGCCGGCGCGCTCCTGTTCGGAATACAACCCGTGCAGGGCGATGCCCCATTCGAACGTGGCCGCCAGCAACAGGTTCCGCAGCGGTTGCAGCAGGTTGTCCGGTTTCCACGGCTGGTCGCGGGTGATGCGGATGACGCCGAATCCGAGGTCGTCGTCCATCCCGATCACGTTGCTGAACACATGGTGGCGATAGTTGTGGGAGTACTGCCACTGGGACGACAGGCCCGCCATGTCCCACTCCCAGGTGCTGGAGTGGATTTCCGGGTCGTTCATCCAGTCCCACTGGCCGTGGGACACGTTGTGCCCGATCTCCATGTTCTCCACACTCTTGGCCACGGCGAGAGCCGTGGTCCCGAGCGCCCATCCGACGCGCGTCCGGCTTGCGTGGATCACCAGCCGCGCAGCGGCATCCAACCCGCGCTGGAAGGCGATCGTGCGGTGGATGTAGGTGGCATCGCGCTCACCGAGCGAATCGGTGATGTCCCGCCTGATCGCGTCGAGTTCGGTGCTGAGCGCCTCGACGTCCTCCGCTGTGAGGTGCGCGTATTCCTTGATATCGGATATCGCCATGGTCTACTCCAGATTCCGGACCCACGCCGGACCGGCTGTGCGTCAGTAGTAGTGGCGTCGGCCCGCGACCGCGTGCCCGGCCATCCCCATGACCTCGAGCACCACTCCGATGATGATGAGCGCTATCCCGATGTACAGGAGCGCTGGGACGCCGAGGACCAAGCCGACTATGGCGAGGATGATGCCGAGAATGATCATGATGAGGCCTGATTTCGGGACGGGGGTCGAGATTCGGACTGGTGTGGAGGGTCAGCGTGTGAAGATTCTTTTGATCTTCCGGCCTGCCTGCTTGATCTGGTCGCCGGCTTGCTTGGCTTTGCCCTTGGCTTCCTGCGCACGTCCCTCTGCCTCCATGCGCTCGTTTCCGAGCGCCTTCCCGACGGTCTTCTTGGCGGCGCCTTCAGCGGTTTCAGCTTTGTGCCGAAGCTTTTTCCCGATACTCATGGCGATGCTTCTCGTTTCTCGGTTACGCGGCGGGTGCGGATCAGGCGTCGTACGTGAGCGGGAATGCGTCGCCGCTGGAGTTCAACACGCTTGCGCCTCCGACGATCTCGGACGATCATGACGGCCTCCTGTGGCCCACGGTGCATAATCAAGTCAACGCCGGATTCCGTCGCAAGTCAACACTGTAGATCTACGGTTTAGGCCTACAGTTGAACGCGAGGGAAGGTGGCGAAGATGCCCGAGCGTCGTTCGATCCACTCCGACGATGGCCCGATCACCCGTGAGCGGATACTCGAGTGCGCGCTCGGGATCATCGACGGTGACGGCATCGACGGTCTGTCCATGCGCCGCCTCGGCAAAGCACTCGGCCGCGACCCGATGACCCTGTACCGCCACGCCCCGAACAAGGCCGCGCTGCTCGACGGGGTCGCCGAGCGTGTCCTCGAAGAACTCGAGGTCGACACCGACGACGGCGACTGGGCCACCCAGCTACGGCAGGTCGCGCGGGGGTTCCGCCGGTTGGCCCTCGCCCATCCCCAGGTGGTACCGCTACTGGTCACCCGGCCGCTGTCGACGCCGCTCGGGCTCAGGCCGCTCGGCACCCTGCGTCCCCTCGAGAACATCCTTGCCCTGCTCACCAAGGCGGGTTTCACCGGCGCCGATGCCTTGCACGTCTATCGGGCATTGTTCGGCTTCCTCTACGGCCACGTCCTCAACGAACTGCAGGAACTCGTCGAGCGTCCCGACGAGTCCGACGACCTTCTGCGCCTCGGCCTTCACCGCCTGCCGATCGCCGAGTTCCCTCTGATCCGGGGCCTGGCGCCGGTGCTGGCGTCCTACGACGGCGCCGCCGAACTCGAACGTGGCGTCGACATCCTCCTCGCGGGCCTGACCGCGACGTCGACGCAGCCCGACTCTCCTCCGGACCGGTGATATGAACGCGCCCGGACGTCGAGCCGGTTCGGTCGAGGGCATCGACATCGAAACCGAGTGGGCCGAAAAGTCGAGATAGGGTTGGCTCGTTCGTCATTCTCTACAGCCGAGTTTTCACGGGTGAGAGGAGGACCTGTGCAGTACATGCTGTTGATCTACAACTGTGAGCGGCCCGAACCGGGCGATCCGGGTTTCGCCGATGCGCTTGCCCGGGTGAACGCATTCGCCGACGAGTGCCGCCGCCGCGGAGTCTTCGTCTCCGGGCACCCCCTGCAGCCGGAACACACCGCCACCACGGTCAGCGTTCGGGACGGTCGGACGCTGATCACCGACGGCCCGTTCGCCGAAACCCATGAACACCTCGGCGGAGCCTATGTCCTCGACTGTCGCAATCTGGACGAAGCCCTGGAGCTGGCCGCCTTGTGCCCGTTGGCCGAGCAGGGGTCGATCGAGGTGCGGCCCATCGTCGATGTGCCGGGCCTGGATCACCGTCCGGCGAATGTGACAGTCGGCGGGGAATGAACGTCGAACCGGGGCTGCAGCAGGTCTACCTGGAACACAGGGCCCGGATGCTCGCAGCCTTGATCCACGTGCTCGGCGACTTCGAACTCGCCGAGGATGCGCTGCAGGATGCGTGTGCGCTCGCATTGCGCAAGTGGGGCGACACCGTACCGAACGACCCCGTGGCCTGGCTGCTCACTGCGGCCCGCAACAGCGCGATCGACCGGCTGCGGCGGGCGCGGCTCGGCCGGGAGAAGCTCGCCCAGGTGGGTGAACAGTCCAGGGTGGTGACGGTGATGACGGACGTCGGTGAGGACAGCCTGCTGCGCATGGGTGATGAGCGGTTGAGCCTGATCTTTGCGTGCTGTCATCCCGCCCTGGCCGAGGACGCGCGGGTCGCCCTGACCCTGCAGGCCGTGGCCGGGCTGACCGCCGGGCAGATCGCCCGCATGTTTCTGATCGGCGAGTCGACGCTGGCGCAGCGCTTGGTGCGGGCGAAACGCAAGATTCGCGACGCCGGCATCGTCCTGGAAGTCCCGGCCGATCACCAACTGTCCGAGCGGGTTTCCGGCGTTCTCGCGGTGGTGTACCTGATTTTCACCCAGGGCTATGCGGCGGTGCGGCTCGAGCAGAGCACGCTGTGCGAGGAGTCGATCAGGCTCGCCGAGCTCGTCGCCACCCTCATGCCCGACGAACCCGAAGCGCTCGGACTGGTCGCGTTGCTGCTGCTGCAACACTCGCACCGCGCCGCCCGCTACGATCCCGCCGGCGACGTGGTGCTGCTGTCGGATCAGGACCGCTCACGATGGGATCGCGCCGAGATCACCGAAGCGATCGGCGTACTGGACCGGGCGCTACGCCTCGGCAGCCCGGGTCCGTACCAATTGCAGGCCGCGATCGCCGCGTTGCACGCCCAGGCTGCTTCGACCGATCACACGGACTGGCCAGGCATCGCCGCCCTGTACACCCAATTGCTCGCGGTCGATCCGTCACCGGTGGTGGCGTTGAACCACGCCGTGGCCACGGCAATGGCGACCGGCCCGGAGGAGGGGCTCGCGCTGATCGACGAAATCAACGGAATCGACCGCTACCACCTGCTTCATGCGGCACGAGCCGATCTCTTGCGCCGTCTCGGCCGCACCACGGAGGCGGCAATCGCCTACCGGCGAGCACACGAACTCGCCGGCAATCCCGCAGACCGGCGATTCCTCGCCCGACGTCTGCTCGAACTCGACCTCACGGAGTCCCCATGAGACTGTCCATTCTCGACCACGGCCACAGCCGACGCACCAAACTGTTCCTCACGCTCACGTCCACCATGTCGCGCGTGGACAGCCCCGACATCGTGAAGCTCCTGCTGTACCGGCCGGGCTTCCTCACCCGTCCGCTGTTGGAGCTCACCGCCGACGCGATGCGCGGGCCGTCGTACTGGACCGCCGCGGAACGGGAGTACCTCGCGATGTGCACCGCGCAGTTGCACCGCTGTCCGTTCTGCATCGACACGCACGCCGAACTCACCCGCATCGCCGGCCACGGTGAGATCGACCCGGATCGTCCCGCGTCGGCACGGCCCCCACTGAGCGCCGTCCGCGAGTTCCTCGACACGATCAGCCGCACGCCGGACCGTGCCGACCCCGCCGGAGTCGCCGACCTGCCCGAACAGGCGCTGGTGGAGGCATTGCGTGTCAACCTGGTGTGGAACATCGTCAACCGCCTGGCCAACGCGTTCGGCTTCACCCTCCGAGAAGGCCAGTTGCACAGCGGTACCCGCGCCCTGCACCGATTCGGCTATCGCTTCCCCGGATTCCTGCTCGCCGACGGCGCGAGACCCGACGGCAGTGACGATGCCGTGGCCGACCTCCGCCACTCGGTGTTGCACCGGCCTGCCACCACCGCCCCCGCCCTGCGTCTCGCCGCCGCGTCCGGCGACCCCCTTCCCGAACCGTGGCAGGCTTACGCGGCGGCGGTCCGCGACGCCTCCTACACGATCACCGACAGCGACATCGACAAACTTCTCGCCGCCGGACCAAACGAGGATCAGGTCTTCGAGGTCACCGTCGCCGCGGCGGTCGGCGCGGCCCTGGAGAGTTTCGATGCCGGAATGTCCGCACTGGGACACACGTCCACGAGCTGAACCGAGCAGATCGACGGAAAAACCTGACACAGGATGTCAGGGTCTCGGTGCGAGCATGGTTTCACCGTTCGGCGCCGGGCCCCGGATCGACATCGACACAGACAAGGACCTCCATGCGCGAAACACGAGAAGAGCTCGACGAGCTCCAAACCCTCCTCGACGCCTCCCTGTCCCGCTCCACCGCACACCTGCGTTCCATCATCAACACCGAGAGCACCCTGACCGCAGAACAGCTCACCCAGATCGTCACCGGCATGTGCACCCTCGCCCTGTCCACCGTCACGACGAAGGGCGAACCGCGGATCAGCGGTGTCGACGGGCACTTCCTGCACGGGAAGTGGCACTTCGGCACGGCGCGCGGCGCCGCCAAGGCCCGCCACCTCGCCGCCCGTCCCGCCGTCAGTGCTGCGCACCTGCGCGGTGAGGACCTGGGTGTGTTCACGCACGGGACGGTGGAGATCCTCAACCCCCAGGACGGCGAGCCGGCCGCGGACTGGCCGGACCTGCTCGCCTACTTCAAAGACTTCTACGGCGAAGACTTCTTCGACTGGGACAACGACGTGGTCTACTACCGGCTGCATCCGCACTGGATGACCGTCTACGCCGCTGACCTCGCCAAGCTCACCGCGGCGCCGCGGTCCTGATCGGCACTGTCGACCCAGCACCGATTGCCGGGTGACGCGGTACCGTCGGCCGCGTGGCTCTCATCCATCACGCTCAGCTGTCCCCGTCCAAGGCCGAGATGCTCGGTGACTGGGTTCCGCGCCAGCCCTGGATCGGGTCCGCCGACGCGTCGTCCGTCGAGGTCGTCGGTGCGTACCGGTTCGACGATCCGGCCGGGGATGTCGGCATCGAAACCCACCTGGTCCGGACGGCGGACGGGCAGGTCGTGCAGGTGCCGGTGACCTATCGCGGTGCCCCGATGGCCGGTGCGGAGGCGTCGCTGATCACCACGATGCAGCATTCCGTGCTGGGTGAGCCCTGGGTCTACGACGCGTGCGCCGACCCGGTGTACGCGAATGCGCTCGTGACGGCGATCCTGACGGGAGGGACCGAGGCGGAACTCCAGTTCGACATACCCGGCGAGCGCCGAAAGGTGACGACCAAGGTGTCGGGTAGCGGCTCACCGGGCTCGACCGTGCCGGTCGTCGATGCCGTGAACTGTGCGAATGAGGGAACGACCACCGTCATCACGACGGACCGGATCGGCGTGCGGGTGTTCCGCGTGATCGATCCGGATCGGGTCGCGGACCTCGGCTCGCACACTCTGGAGGGCACCTGGCCGGGCCGAGGTGCGCCGGCGCTGCTCGCGATCGCGCATCCGACGGCGAACCATGAGGTGTGACGCCGGAGGGGCGGAATATCTCCGAGGACGGTACTGTTGAACCCGTCGACGGTGTCGGACATACCCCGGGTACCACATTAAAATTGTCGCCGAGAGCGACCACTTGCCGAGAGGCGATATGACGGCACCGTCGCAGAAGCCGCCGGCACCATGTGGTGCCGGCGGTTTTCGTTCTGCGGTGGACCTCACCCGACAGGCTCGAATCCGGCCAGCATCTGCTCGAGTGCGGCCTGGTCGGGCCCGATGAAGGGGTCTGACTTCGGTGCCTCGGCGAGCATGTCCAGAAACTCGGCGGTGCGTCCGTCCGCCGGGGGGAGGTGGGTGCCGAGGATCCATCGCGGGTCGAGCGCTCGGAGCGCGGCGACGGTGCGCAGGAACTTCGTCTCGTCCACCAGATGCACCCAGGGACTGTCGACGGTGGCCCACAGGTGCTGCGCGGAACGGACGGCGTTGGGTGCGGAGTACCCGACGTCGTTGGCGGTGGCGAGTTCGGCGGTCTCCATCGGCGCCCCGAAGCAATCCGACGAGAAGTAGGCCTCGCTGCGGTCGTCGTAGAAGCCGACGGTGCTGGGATTGTCGAACAGCGGGGGCCGTAGCGCCGTCAGTGTCCGATCGCCGACGTCGAGGGATTGACCCGGATTGAGCAGGTAGACCCGGTCCATCGGGACGGGCCGTGCGCAGGACATGATGCCTACGCCCGCGAAGGTCGTGATCAGGCGGGCGCGCGGCGCCGCGTCGAGCAAGTCGAACAACGCGCCGGTGTGATCGCGGTCCGGATGCGTCAGCCAGATCCACTCGACGTCCGCGGGATCGAGCACCGAGCCCAGGGCTTCCATGAAGCCGCGTCCGGGCAGGCTGAGTCCGGTGTCGACGACGACGGGTTCGGCGGCGTGGAGAACGTACGCGTTCACCGGTAGGTGCCCGATCCCCGGTACTTCCAGTTCGTCACTGAGAGCGGTGATATCACGTCGGATATTGTTGATACGCATGGGAACTCTCCTCAGTCGTCGTAGTCGACGCGGATCAGTGACCGGGCGATCGTGGCCAGGTCGGCTTCGGTCGGCTCGTATCCCCGCGGGACCTTCAGGCCCAGTTCGAATGGGGTGGCCCCGTCGTCGAGCGCGGCACGGAATGCGGCGCCTGCCTCGGCGGGGGTGGCCTCCAGTAGCAGGGCCCGGCCCCGGCGGACACGGCCCCGGTGGGTGACCGTCACGGGTGCGCCGCCGGCGAAGTTGCGCCGCCACGGACGCTCGGTGAACACGAGCGTCTGACCGTCGACGTCGTGCAGGCACACCGGCACCCGCAGGGTGCGCCCGGTACGACGGCCGGTGAACTCGATCAGCCCTTGGCGCCGGATGCGCCGCCCCAGTGACCGGGTCGTGAGGACCCGCCGGACCAACGGGTTGACCAGCCGCATCAATTGGGGTGGCGGCGGGCTCAGCCGCACATTCGTGGTATCGATTTTGGACATGTCACCGACGCTAGGAGCGATGGAGCGGGCGCACCATTCCACAATTCTGGTATTTCCGGCGCCGATCCGCGCTCGTACGATTGACTCGTGAGCGTGGATTCCGTGCAGTGCGCGGCAGACAAGGTCGCACGATTGTGCGCCGCACCACGCGGCCTGGTGTCGCTGTGGCGGGACGCGTCGGACGTCGTCGCCGGTGTCGTCCCGTATTACTGGACGCCGTGCTGGTTCACTCTCGACCCCGTGTCCATGCTGATGACCAGTCACTATCACTTCGGCATGGACGAATTTCCCGGGGAATGGCTGGCCGCCGAGTATTACGAGGACGACGTTCAGTCCGTCCCCGACGTAATGCGTTCGGCCGAAGGGATTTCCACGTTGCACGAAGCCGCGCACGGTGATCCGTCGGGAAGTCCGCGCTGGCGCCGGAACCGGACACTCGGCGGCGACCAGGAGCTGATTGCGCGGTTACGCACGCGCTCGGGAGAAACGTGGGGAGCGCTGAGCCTCTATCGCGACGAGGGGATGCCGATGTTCTCGGAAACCGAGACGTCGTTCGTGCAGGAGATCGCGCCGGTCCTCGCGGGCGGTGCCCGCCGCGCACTGCTGTACGGGCAGGCCGAGGAACCGGAGTATGCCGATTCGCCGGGTTTGCTCGTCCTCGACGAGAACTGGAACATCGAATCCGCGACGCCCGGGGTCGACCGGTGGATGGTGGATCTGCCGGGCGGGGACTGGGATCGGGGGGAGTTGCCGGCCGCGGTGATCACTCTCGCCGGTCGTGTATTGCGGTGTGTGGAAGACCGCGACCGGCTGGGCGACGTGGCCATCTCGCGGGTGCTGTCGAGGTCGGGGGCGTGGTTGGTGCTGCATGGGGCATGCCTGACGTCGACGGGCAGGCGGCGGATCGCGGTGATCGTGGAGCCGGCGCATCCGAGCCGCCTGTATCCGCTGCTGATGTCGGCGTACGGGCTGACCGAGCGCGAGAAGGAGGTCACGTCGATGGTGTTGCAGGGGGCGTCGACTTCGCAGATCTCCGCCGAACTACACGTGTCGGCACAGACCGTGCAGCAACATCTGAAGAGCATCTTCGACAAGACCGGCGTGCACAGCCGACGCGACCTGGTCGGCAAGGTGTTCTTCCATCACTACGAGCCGCGGTTTCGCGACAACGAAAAGCGGACCGCCGCGGGCAGGCCTGTCCGCGGCGATCCCTGGCATACGCAGAGCGGTTGAGTTCCGATCCGGGCCAGTAGGGGGCGGGGGCCTACTGTTCCTTCTTCAGGCGGGCGGCCAGCATGGCCTTGCCCAGATCGCCACCCTTCCGGCTCACGGCTTGGGCGCGGCGGAAGAAGTCGGCCAACTCGGCGTCGCCGTCCATGTCGGCATCCGAGATGTAGCCCTCCAGACGCAGAGCGTTGCTCAGTGACGCTTCGACGAACCAAATCAGGTTGTAGTCCTTGTCCCGAACACCGGTCACCGAGCGTGCATCTTGTTCACTCATCAGTGCGTCCTTCCCGAGAAACGGCCGACTGTCTTGTGGTTCCTGCCTACCCGTGTGGTTGCATCGTAAACGTGAGGCGCGCCGGGCTCAGGCGAATACCCAGTTCATCAGGACGACGTACAGCCCGGTCCCGAGGACGATCGAGAGCACCGCATTCTTGCGCCACAGGTGCACCGCGGCCGTCGCCGCCACCGCGATCAGTTCGGGGATCCCGTGCGACGGGGCGGTGACGGACACGTTCTTCAGGGAGTACGCCACCAGGATCAGCATGATCCCGGCGGGCAGGTAGACACCGAGGTAGCCGACGAGTGCGGACGAGCGCAACGGCATGACGATCGCGAAGGGAACGGCGCGCAGGGCGAACGTGACGATCGCCATGATCGCGATGGCCGCGAGGATGTAACCGGCGTCAGGCATCGGTGCGCACCTTTCGCCGGGTGACGAGGTAGCGGATGACGAGCAGGCTCACGAAGGCGCCCATCGCTATCGGCAGCATGTGTTCGGGGTCGACGAGTCGCGCGATCAGCGCGCACATCACGGCCATCGAGGGAACCGCGAAACCACGCTGGGCCCGGATGGCCTCGATGGACAGCACGACGAACAGCGCGGTCAACGCGAAGTCGAGGCCGACGATGTTCTCCGGGATCCATTGCGCCGCGGTCGCTCCGAGCATCGCTCCACCGATCCAGTACGCGTGGAGATACAACTGCGAGTACACGATCACCCGGCCGGACATCGACTTCCGGTCGCCGGTGACCGTCATGGCGTACGCCTCGTCGGTCAGCGCGAACATGCTGTAGAAGCGGGCAAGCCGGCCCTTCACCCTGTCGAGGGGAAAGCTCAAGGCGTAGAACACGTGCCGGAAGTTCACCAGCAACGCGGTCAGCGCGATGTACGGGAGAGGCGTCATCGCGGCCACCATGCCGACCGCGATGAATTCGAGGGAACCGGCGTAGATCAGCGAGGTGAAAACCATCGCCCACCACGGGTTGAGCCCCTGCTGGACGACGAGCACCCCGAGGGCGATCCCTAGCGGAACCAGCCCGATTCCGACGGGGAGCGACGCCTGTAGGGCGCGACGCCACTCCGGGGCCTGCCGGGGGTCGGAGTCGACGACTGCGGTCGTCGCGAGGGTAGCTGGATCGATCACCACGCAAATCTATAGCAACCATCCAGGTGCGCGATTGCGAGAGAATGCCCATTCGGCATAGTCTGCGCAATAATAGTTCAATGGACGACATAGATCACGCAATTCTCGACCATCTGCGCAACGACTCCAGTCTGACCAACACGGAATTGGCGGATCTCGTGGGTCTCACACCCTCCCCGTGCCTGCGCCGGGTCAAGAAGCTCGAGGCGGACGGCGTCATCACCGGCTACCGCGCCATCGTCAGCCAGGAAGCGCTCGATCGGGGTTTCCAGGTGATCGTCACCGCCGAGATCGGTGTGAACGACCAGGCGACCATCGAACAGTTCGAGTCCCGGGTCGCCGCCTTCGACGAAGTGATCGAATGCCGGAGGCTGTTCGGGATCCCCGACTACTTCATCCGGGTGGCGGTCCGCGACCTCGCGACGTACGAGAACTTCATGGCCACCAAACTCAGCGGGCTCCCCGCGGTCTCGCGGGTCACGTCGTTGATCACGATGAAGACCATCAAGAGCGCCGACTGAGTCAGCGGTGCGCCGCGACCTCCCGGTAGAACTCGAGGTGTTTCTGCGCGACGTCGTCCCATCGATGTGAGCGAGCGAAGGCGCGCCCCTCGTCGAGGGAGGCGCCGTCGGCAGGTTCGGTCAGGGCGCGTGCCATCTCCTCGTGGGTGGACGCGTACCGGACCGTCCCGCGAAAGACCTCCCGGAGGACCGGCAGGTCACGTGCGACGACGGGAACGCCCGCCGCCAGGGCTTCCATCGCGGCCAGCCCGAATCCTTCCTTGGTGGAGAGGAAGGCGAACGAGCGCGCCTGGGCCACCAGCGAGGGGAGTTCGGCGTCGTCGATCGTTCCGAGGATGGTCGGTGTCACACCCAGCTCTGCGGCCCGCCGGTCGAACTCGTCCCGGTACCCCCGGTAGTCGAACAGGGTCTCGCCGCCGGCGAACACCAGCCGCAGTTCGGGTTGTTCCTTCACGAGCAGTGCGTAGGCCTCCACCAGGTCGATGCTGCCCTTGCGCGGTTCGATACCGCCGACCGCCAACACGTAGTCGCCCAGTTCACCGGCCCACCTGCGGCGGCGCTCGGTGTCCTCGCGTGCTTCCTCGAATCGGGCGGCGTCCACGCCGTTCGGAATGACGGCGCACTCGAGACCCCACCCGGCGGAGACCTCCGTGGCGACGGCGGCGGACACGCAGATCCGCGCGTACGGATCCACGATCGCGCGCTCGTGGCAGGCGGCGAGCGCGGGCGTCGTGAACTGGTCGAGATGGTGGATGGTTCGCACGCACCGTCCGACGGCGTTGGCACTGATGCAGTCCTGCGCGTGGACGATGTCGTAGGCCTCCGGTGTGAAGGCGGCGCGCATCGTCTCGATGGATCGGAGGATCCGCTCACCGACGGTCTCGTCGTCGACGTGTGCGAACGGCACCACCCGCACAGCGACAGTCGGGTCGACCGGACGGAAGAAAGCGGCGTCGCCGTGCCTGCCCAGAGTCCAGACCGTCACGTCCGCGCCCTGCCGAGCCAGGGCCTCCGCCAACGCCAGCGTGTGCACGACTCCCCCGCGCGGTTTGGTCGAATAGGTCAACAGCGCGATCCGCACGTCAGTTTTCTCCTCGGTCCAGCAGTCTCCGGTAGGTGTCGATGCGGCGTTCCTCCAGGTGCCGAAGCACCTTCCTGGCCCGATTCACCTCGTAGTCGACGTCGAGTTCGGCGACGGCGAGGCCACCCTTCGTTCCCGTTCGCGCGAGCACGTCGCCGCCCGGGCCCACCACCTTGGCCTGACCTAGGAATCGCAGTCCACCCTGAATTCCGGTCTGGTTGGACGACACGAGGACCACCTGGTTCTCGGCGGCCCGGGCCGAGTCGTAGAGATCGAACAGGCGTGATTGCCGGTCCTGCGTCATGCGCGCCGCCCGGTCCGTGATGCTGGCCGGCCACGCGGACAACGCGGCGATGATCCGCGCGCCGTCGAGCGCGAGGGTGCGGGCGGATTCCGGGAACGTCTTGTCGTAGTCGATCAGCATCCCGATCCGGCCCACCGGTGTGTCGAAGGCGGTGAAGGAGTCACCCGCTGCGTACGCCAGGGATTCCCCGGCCGGCTGATGCACCTTGCGGTGACTGCCCAGCACCCCGTCGCCGGTCACGCAGGCGGCGGCGTTGTAGCGCACCCCGTCGCACAGTTCCGTGTACCCGATGCAGACCGTCATGCGGCCCGCCATCTTCGCGACGGCCCCCAGCTCCGGGCTGTCCGCGGCGAGCGCGGGCGGGAGTTCATCCGTGTCCGGCCGCCGGAGATCCGAGATGTAGCCGCCGAGGCAGGCGTCGGGCAGGACCAGCAGGTCCACGCCGTCGTTCGTCGCACTCTCGATCAGCGCCTGCAACTTCAGGAGCGCGCGATCGATGTCGCGGCCGAAGTGCCCCGCCAACGCTGCCAACCGTGTCGTCACCATAGGCGTCAGGCTAGTGTCGCCGTCGCCGGCAACACACCCGCTTCGAGTTCGATGCGGTCCGCCAGATACTCCGCGTCCCGCGCCACTCCCGCGAACCGTCCCGAACCCCACGTGTGCTGCCACGGAAGGCCGAGGAAGTACAGCCCGGGCACAGCGGTGACGCCGCGGTTGTGGGTGGGGTGGCCCTCACCGTCGAAGACTCCCGCGCGGAGCCACCGGTAGTCGGTCCGGAAACCGATGGACCACACCACCGACGTGATGCCCGACGTCGGCAGTTCCAACTCGGTGATCTCACGTTCGGGACGCCAGACCGGAACGTACCGTTCCTCGCGCGGCGCATCGATTCCCGCGCGGTCGATGTAGGCGTCGATGGAGTCCTTGATGCTCTCACTCACGGCGTCGGCGGCATCCAGCGACGACTCCAGGGTGGGCGCGAACCGCAGGGCGCCGTCCGCGACGTCGAGCAGCCGCCCGTACAGACGCATTCCCGCGAGCGCGAAGGCACGGAGGTCGATGTCGCGGCCACCGTCCCGGCCGGTGACGTAGTGGTTGGTGTTCTCGCGCTTGCCCAGACCGCCCGGGTGATCGGCGATCGAGACGTCGTAGGTGCCCATGTCGTGCAGCCAGGCCACGCAGTCCCGGCCGCGGTAGAACCGCGCGACCCGCGGCGCCCCACCGGTCACGAGGTGGACGGTGCGACCCGCCAGGTGAAGATCCTCCGCGATCTGGGCGCCGGACTGGCCGTTGCCCACCACGAGAACCTCGCCCGCGGGCAGCGCGCCGGCGCTCCGGTACTGCGACGAGTGCAATTGCGTGATGTCGGCGGGAAGCCGTTCGGCGAACCGGGGAACGACCGGAGTGTGGTACCCGCCGACCGCGACCACGACGTGGTCGGCGTGCATCGGGCCTTCCGTCGTGTCCACGTCGAACCCTCCGGAATCCGACTGCCGGACCGCGACCACCGCGACCCCCTCGCGCACAGGAGGATCGAAGGTGTCGGCGTACCCGCGCACGAACTGGTAGGTCTGCTCGCGGTTCATGAACCCGTCGGCATCGCCGCCCGAGTAGGTGTATCCCGGAAGGGTGCACTGCCAGTTCGGAGTGACGAGAGTAAAGCTGTCCCAGCGACTGTCGCGCCACTCGTGTGCGATCGACTCTCGTTCGAGCACCACGTGGTCGATTCCACGCTGCACCAGATGCCAGCTGATCGACAGGCCCGCCTGGCCGCCGCCGATCACGACGACTGTGTGTTGTTCGGTCATCACGACTCTCCGGGGAGTGAAGCCGGGTTCATCTCGAGGACCCGGACGAGGGATTGGGGGTCGAGGGTGCGGCCGGCGCGTTCGAGTTCCTGCATCTGCTCGGACGCGGACGTGCAGTACATCCCGAACTTGGCGCGGACTCGCTCACTGGCCTCGGTGAGCGCCGTCGTGGTGCGTGTGAGGAATTCGGCGACCGTGTAGTCCGCACCGGCCACCAGGTGGTCGTGCATGACCAGGGACGGCGAGTAGCAGGACTGGGTGCTTCCGTCCGGCCAGCGCACCGTGAACGTCATCTCAGGCATCGACGGGCTCCAGTTCGGCTGTCGTGCTGCGGAGGAACGACGGTCGCGCCGTCGCGTCGAGCCGGGTGCCGCTCACCCGGTTGTCCGCGACGACGTCGCCGTACAGTTCCGGCCGGCGGTCCCGGAGGTTGTACATCCCGCCGCTGCGAATCGCGTCCAGTTCGGCTTGCACATCCAGCGTGGCCGAGGCGAGGCCGGGTTCCACGCCCGTGGTGGCGAGGATTTCGCCGCCCGGGCCGACGATCTTCGCGCTGCACACGAACCGGAGCGATCCGAACGTTCCCGCCTGATTCGACGCCACCCAGACCACCTGGTTCTCCGTGGCCCGCGCGCGGTCGTAGATGTCGAATCTCTGCTTCCACCGGTCGTCTTCGGGATTCTCGACGCGGTTGGTGCGGGCGGTGGGCCACGCCGACAGCGACGTGATGATCTCCGCGCCGTCGAGGGCCAGCGTCCGCGCGGCCTCGGGAAACGCCTTGTCGTAACAGATTTGCATGCCCATCCGTCCGACCGGTGTGTCGAACGCTTCGTACTTGTCGCCGGCGCGGTAGCAGAGGTTCTCCCCCAGCGGCTGGTGCACCTTGCGGTACGAGCCGAGTATCCCGTCGCCGTGCAGTGTCACCGCGGCGTTGTACCGGTCGGCGCCGTCGGCCTCGCAGAATCCGAGGGTGATCACCAGGTCGCCGGCCATGTCGACGACCCGCCGGACCTCGGGCCCGTCCAATTCCAGTGCGGGCGGGAGACTGCGGAGCCGACGCTGCCGCTGCTCCTCGGTTTCGTCGCCTCCGCCCAGGCTGGGCAGGTAACCGCCCAGGCAGGCCTCCGGAAGCACGAGGAGCGCACTCCCGGCTGCCCGCGCCTGCTCGATCAGTTCCCCGATCGTGCGATACGCCTGTTCCATGTCTCGGCCGAACTCGGCTGCCGCAACGGAGATTCCGATGTCAGTCATGCTCTTCCCAATCCTGTGACCGTGGAGTGCACCACGCGTGTCGTTACGCCGTCGGGCCAGCGAAGGCTGACCCCCGGCTCAAATGTCAATTCCCCGCAGACGGCCGAGGTGGCCGGCCCGGCGGGCGCCACCGCGCTACCCCGCCGATCGGCGGTGATCATCGCGAACCCGGGGAAGCACGTCATCCAGTCACCCGCAGTCGCACCGGGCGGCCTGGGGACCGATGCGACGTCGAGGACGGCGCCGAGTCCGCTCGCCTCGGCGAGCATCCCGGTGGTGCCGGCGATCCCCGCCATGCTGATGTCCTTCGCCGCGGCGGGGCGGGTGCGGGCGACGAACGAGGCCATGTCCCGCAGTTCGTCCGAGCTGCGGTGGGACGTCGAATCCCACTGCTGTCCGGTGTATCCCGGTCGCCACTGCCCGTCGAGGTCCGCCGTGAGCGTGAGCTCGTCGCCGACCCGGCCACCACCCGCGGGCACCGGATCCGCGGTGCGTCCGAGTGCCGTCACCGACAGCGCCGCGGGAACACCGAGCTGGGTGTGGCCGCCCAGAACCGGTACGTCCCACGCTTCCGCAGCCCGGCTGAGCCCACGGATCACCTTCGTCAGGATCGACGTGTTCGGTGCGCCGACGGAGTCGAGCATCCCGACCGGGACGGCACCCATCGCCGACAGGTCGTTGAGGTTGACGAGGGCGGCGCACCATCCGGCCCACTCGGGATCGCGCTGAACCATGGCGGGCAGGATGGCGTCACACGCCGCGATCAGGTCGCTGCCCGGAACCGGTGCGCCGTCGTCGCCGCGGAACCCGCTGCCGCCGAGCGCATCACCGTGCGTGCCGAAGGGTGCCAGGGTGTGGGCCAGACAGGACTTCGTGCTCTGGACCAGACGCTCGACGCGATCGATCGGCCACGTCATGTGCACGTGCGGCGCGCCCGCCACCGTGACGTCGCCCATCCGCGTCCAGCCCAGGCGGGCGAACATCGTCTCGTTCCGGCTCTGCACGGTGGCGTCGAACCGCAACCCGCCGCGGGATTCGGCGTGGGCGCAGGCGGCACGCACGAGCGCCTTCCCGATTCCCCTGCTGTTCCGGACGTTTCGACCCACCACGAGTCGGCTTCCCGCCCACCACCCGAGATCGGTGCCGTCCGTCATCGGTGCGAGGCGAACACCGCCGAGCACCTCGCCCGTAGTGTTGATCGCCACGAGCACCAGAGTTCGGGGATCGTCGTCGACGTCGTCGCGGTCGCTGGCGGTGAACAGTCCCTGTTCCACGACGAACGTCTCACGCCGCAGTCGCCGGTACGCCTCGATCATCACCCGACCGGTGGCGGGTTGCACGAGGAAACTCCACTGAGACTCCTGAACCGACGGCCCGGTGAGGACGGCGAAATCGGAAGGAGTGCTCTCGGCGGTCGGCAGGTCCCACATGTCAGCCTCCTGCGTTCTGAAGGACGCTGCAGGCCCCACACGCCGCGCAGCCCGCCTTCTGGTCGGCGCCGCGCATGCCGCCCGCCTGCAATTCCTTCGCCACCCGCGAGGTGACGTCGGCGAGCAGGGCAGGCGACGGCGCCTGCGCCCCGTCCTCGACCGCCAGCGTGCCGGCGAGCGGCCGGAACGGGACGACGAACGGGTATACGCCCATGTCGATCAATTCGGCTGCGCCCGCGACCAATTCGTCGGGATCTTCACCCAATCCGACCAGCAGATAGGTCGACACCTGATTCCGTCCGAAGACCCGTACCGCCTCCCGCCACGCCGCCCGGTACTCGTCCAGCGGCACCGTCGCCTTGCCCGGCATCCAGCGCCGCCGAACCTCCTCGTCCAGGGACTCCACGTGGATGCCGATGGAATCGGCTCCCGCGTTCCGGAGATCCGTGATGGTCCCGAGATCGCCGGGCGGTTCGCACTGCACCTGGACGGCGAGATCCGGGGCCATCGCCTTGACGGCCGTGACGCATCGCGCCAGGTGACGGGCCCCGCGATCCTTGGCCGCGGACGTGCCCGTGGTCATGATCATCTGTGTGACGCCGTCGAGACGGACGGCGGCTTCGGCGACCTCGGCGAGTTGTTCGGGCTTCTTCACCGCGATGGTCGAGCCGGACTGCAGTGATGCCTCGATCGAGCAGAACCGGCACCGCTGCTGCGGGTCGTACCGAATGCAGGTCTGGACGACTGTCGTGGCGAGGACGTTCGTCCCGTGCAGCCGGGCGATCTTCTCGTAGGAGATGCCGTCGGCGGTGTCCAGGTCGTAGAACCGGGGCCGGCGCACCGGCTCGATCTCCACCCCCATGTCGGTGCCGTTCAACAGCAGACGGTTTCCACTAACTTCGTACGGGCTGTCGGACCGGATGGGGATGGCGCCGCCGATCCCGCCGATCAGTACATGACCGTCGTCGCTGGGGCCGGCGCCGGAAGTCCGGGTGACCGGGACGTTCAGTGACCGAATCCCACGTACTGCTACGTCAACTCGTGTCGAGAGATCGCTCATCGTTCACACCTCAGACCATGTAGGTGGAGTTGATGATGGCGCCCTTGCGGGAGTAGTGGATGATGGCGTCCTGCACATCGAGGGGATGTGCGGGCACGACGCCCTCGATCAGGTCCTCTTCCCTGCCCCCGTGCAGCGCGAGACCGAAGCGGCACGCGAAGACGGTTCCACCTTCGGAGATGAACGTCGCGAGCGCGTCGTTGATGTTCTGCTCGCCGGGGAACCCGTTGTCGCCGGTGGTCGGAAAGCCGCGTGTCGCAAGGCAGTTGAGAGCTCCGGGACCGTAGAAGTAGATCGCGGACTCGAAACCCTTGCGCAGTGCGCGGGTTGCCTGCAGGACGGCGACGAAGCTGACGGAGGATTCGTGCGCGATGCCGTGCACCAGCGTGAAGTAGGATTCGCCGTCCTCGGCCTTGTAGTCCGGGAAGATCTTCGTCGACCCGTAGATGTTGCTGCCCTTGGGCAGCGCCGGGTGGGGAATCTCGCCGAGCGACTTCTGGATGTTCGCGGCGATGGTGTTGTCGATGTCGGTCACAGGGGACTCCTGGTCGGTCGTGGGGCGGAGGCGCCCGAAGGGCCTGAACGCGCTGATGAGATGCTGTGGGTGACGGCCCGGGCGTAGACTTCGATGTCTGTTCGCTCTGCGTGGGGAGAGTGCGTTGCGCACTCCGTCGACCTGAAACAAGTACACGGTTCGGTGATTTCCGAATGGTCACGCGCGGAACAAGCTCAGGTTTCGTAACCCTCACCGCGGCCCGAATCCGGAAATCCGGTCGTAACACCGACCCGTGTGACTCTGCGCACCCGCCGGTCGCAAAAGTAAAGAGTCCTTTACTATGGGTGTTTCATATCCCGAATACAGAGAGAGCCATGACCAGCGCTTCGCGCCCCCGAAGACCCAGCCCGCCCCAGAGTGATCACCGCAGTCCCGGATGCAGGGCGCGGGTGAACGCATGGTGACCGTCCTGAGCATCGGCTTCGGCGTCGTCGTCGTATTACTGATCACCGCCCTGACCGGCTACTTCGTCGCCCAGGAATTCGCGTACATGTCGGTCGACCGCTCGCGGCTCAAAGCCCGGGCCGAGGCGGGAGACTCGGGCGCCGCCCGCGCCCTCGGCGTCACTCGCCGCACCTCGTTCATGCTCTCCGGCGCCCAGCTGGGCATCACCGTCACCGGCCTGCTCGTCGGTTACGTCGCCGAACCCCTGATCGGACGCGGCCTCGGTGAGCTCCTCGGCGGCGTCGGCATCCCGACCGCGGTCGGGATCGGTGTCGGCGCCGTCCTCGCCGTCCTGTTCTCCACCTTCGTCCAGATGCTCTTCGGGGAGCTCTTCCCGAAGAACCTGGCGATCGCCCGGCCGGAACCGGTGGCGCGTTGGCTCGCGCTGTCGACGACGATCTACCTGAAACTGTTCGGCTGGTTGATCTGGCTGTTCGACCAGTCGTCGAACCTGCTGCTGCGCGCGCTGCGGATCGAGCCGGTCCACGACGTCGAACACTCGGCCACGGTGCGGGACCTCGAACACATCGTCGCCGAATCCCGCGACGCCGGTGAGCTGCCGCGGGAACTCTCGACCCTGCTCGACCGGATCCTCGACTTTCCCACCCGCACCGCCGGGCACGCGATGATTCCCCGCGCCCACGTCGACACCGTCCGGGCCCACGATTCCCTGAGCAGTGTTCGCGAGAAGATGGGCGCGGGCCACACCCGATACCCCGTGGTCGGGAGTTCGTCCGACGATCTGCGCGGCGTCATCCACCTCCACGACCTGCTCGGCGAGCAGGCCGACGGTCCGGCCGCGTCCCGGGCCCGTCCGGCCGTCGTCGTGCCGTCGTCGCTGCCGCTGCCCGACGTGCTGGAACAGCTGACGTCCGCCCGGGACGAAATGGCCCTCGTCGTCGACGAGTACGGCGGATTCGCCGGCGTCATCACGATCGAGGACCTCGCGGAGGAACTCGTCGGTGAGATCGCCGACGAGCACGATCCCGACGGTGACGCGTCCGTGACGGGCTCGGAGTCCGAAGGCTGGACGATGCCCGGCGATCTGCACATCGACGAGGCGGAGCGCATCCTCGGACACGACCTGCCGCCCGGCGACTTCGAGACGCTCGCGGGTGCCGTCATCGCCGAGTTCGGCGGTCTCCCCGTCGTCGGTGACGTCGTCGCGATCCGATTGAACCCGGATCCGGCCGACCTGATCAATGACGCCGACCCGCCCGTCCGCAGCCTTGACGCCGAGGTGCGGGCAGTCGACAAGCACGTCCCATCCTCGCTGTTCGTGAGGCTCCGCGTCCTGGAGAGTGACTCGACCGATGAGTAATCCATGGGTCATCGCGCTCGTCACCGTCGGGTTGATCGCGGCCAGCGCGTTCTTCGTGGCGATCGAATTCGCGTTGATCGCCGCCCGCCGCCACCGGCTCGAGGACGCCGCCCCCACCAGCAGGGCCGCCCGCGCGGCTCTGCGCAGCGCCTCCGAGTTGTCCGTGCTGCTGGCCGGATCCCAGCTGGGCATCACCGTCTGCACCCTCGCGCTCGGCGCCGTCACGAAGCCGGCCGTGCATCACTGGCTCACCCCGGCCTTCGCAGGTTGGGGTGCCCCGCTGTGGCTGGCGGACGTGCTCGGATTCATCCTCGCTCTGATCATCGTCACGTTCCTGCATCTCGTCGTCGGTGAGATGGCACCGAAGTCGTGGGCGATCGCGCACCCGGAGAAATCGGCGACCCTGCTGGCGATCCCGATGCGCGGGTTCATGTGGGCCACCCGCCCGCTGCTGCTCGTGCTGAACCGGATGGCCAATCGGTGTCTGCGGAAGTTCGGCGTGGAACCGGTCGACCAGGTGGGGGCCGGGCAGGATCCCGACGCGCTGCGGCACCTCGTCGAGCACTCGGCGACCGTCGGCACGCTCGACGATCGGTACCACGGTCAACTGACCAGCGCCCTGGAACTCCAATCGCTCGCCGTGCGAGACATGGTGCGGCCGAACACCGCCCCCAGCAGCGTCGCCCCGGACGCGTCTGCGACCGAGATCAGGGCGGTCGCGGATCGAAGCGGCCACCTCCGACTGCTCGTGCGCGACGAGGACGGGATCAAGGGGGTGGTGCACGTTCGTGACAGCCTGCGGGCCGGCGACGCAGCCACGGCCGCCGACCTCATGCGCCCGGTGCTGACCCTCGATGCGGACGCCGCCGTGTACGACGCACTGCGCACCATGCGCGAGACTCGCAGCCATCTCGCGATCGTCACCCACAGCGAGCAACTGATCGGTGTCGTCACCCTGACCGACGTCCTCGCGCGACTGCGCCCCGCGGCCGGGGTGGGCCACGGAAGCGGTACCCTCGCGGGGTGAATTCACGGTTGGATGTGGTCGCGCGGGTGCGCGGCTCCGTCGTGGGTTCACTGTCCGGCGCGGTCAGCATCGCCACGCACGGCATCGGTGGAGGCGGAATGCCCCCGAGCGATGGCTCGGTGGTGCTGCTCCTCGCGGCGTGCGCCGCGGTCGGGGCGTCGGTCGCCGCTGTCCGGGTGGCCACCCGGGAATGGCTGTTCGTGCTGTCGGTGCTCGCTGCGGGCCAGCTGATCGGCCACACCACACTGGCCTTGGCCGCCGATCATTCCCATGGGCTGGGGCTTTCCACCCCGATGATCGCCGCGCACCTCGCCGCGATCGCGGTGGCCGCTGTACTGGTCCGGTCCGCCGAACGCGCCTGCCTCAGGGCATTGGCGGCGTTGTCACGGATCGTTCTCGCCGTCCTGGCCCCGCTGCAGGTCGATACCGGCACCTGGACCGCGACCCCGGTCTACCGCGCGAAGCTGTCGTTGTGGCTGCTGGTCGCCGCGGGCGCCGGCACCCGCGGACCACCCGCTCTCGTCTAGTCGAATCCTTTCTCACCGCCTCCCGGTGCACACCAGACGTGTGGTCGCCGGTCCGGCGTGTTCTCACACGGCACCAGCAGACTCCCGGCGGGTCCCGGTGCCGGTCCCTTCCTGAGTCGGCGCATCCCTGACCTCGAGTTGCCCAGCGCACCCCGGACGTGCGCGGCCTCGACGGCGCTGGGTGCTCGTCTCACCCGATTCGAAGCGAGATCGTCATGTCCATCCCTGACCTCGAACGCGACACACCGGTCGCGTCCTCCCCGGCGTCGAAGGTCTCCCCGCCGCCACGCAGTTTCCGGCCACTGATCCTGCGCCTGCACTTCTATGCGGGGATCCTGGTGGCCCCGTTCCTGGTGATCGCCGCCGTCAGCGGCGGTCTCTACGCGCTCGCGCCGTCGGTGGAGCAGCTGGTCTACCGCGACTACCTGCACGTCGATTCGACCGGCCCGGACCTGCCGATGTCCGAACAGGTGCGGGCCGCGCAGCAGGTTCGCCCCGACCTCGCCGTCGCCGCCGTGCGCCCGGCGACCGAAGCGGGTGACACGACGCAGGTGATGTTCACCGATCCCACCCTGGGCGAGTCCGAGCGCCGCGCGGTCTTCGTCGATCCCGTCACCGCGGAGTCGGTGGGCGAGCTCGTCGTCTACGGCAGCAGCGGGGCGCTGCCGATGCGCACCTGGATCTCGCAGTTGCACCGGCACCTGCACCTGGGCGAGCCCGGCCGCATCTACAGCGAGCTCGCCGCGTCGTGGCTGTGGGTCATCGCGCTCGGTGGCGTGTACCTGTGGGTGCAGCGCTACCGCACCACCCGCGCCCGCAACGCGGACGCCGCCAAGCTGTGGACGCTCGACCGGTCGAGCCGCGGACGCAACCGCACCCTCAGCTGGCACGGTGTGGTCGGCATCTGGATCGCGGTCGGCCTGGTGTTCCTCTCGGCCACGGGCCTGACCTGGTCGCGGTACGCGGGCGAGAACGTCGGCGAACTCCGCTCCGCCCTGAGCTGGACCACCCCCGAGATCGACAAGAAGCTGGACTCGGCGCCCGCTGCCGGCGCCGCCGCATCGGGCGGTCACGACGGGCACGGCGCAGGGCACACACCCGCGTCGGATCCGGGAACCCTCGACCGCAACGTGGGCGAACTCGACACCGTCCTCGACGTGGCTCGGCAGAGCGGTGTCACCGGCGCTGTCGAGGCGACCGTTCCCGCCGACGCGGGCACCGCGTTCACCGTCACGCAGACCCGCGAACCGTGGCAGTTCTCGACCGACTCGATCGCGGTCGACGGGGCCACAGGTGCGGTGACGGACGTGTCGCGATTCGGTGACTGGCCGCTCGCGGCGAAGCTGACGTCCTGGGGCATCGCCCTGCACATGGGGTTGCTGTTCGGCCTGCTCAACCAGCTGGTCCTGGCCGTCCTCGCGGTGGCGTTGCTCGCCGTGATCGTCCGTGGCTACCTCCTGTGGTGGCGCCGAAGGCCCACCCGCGGCACCACCCGGGCGGTGGGCAGGCCGCCGGTGCGGGGCACCTGGCGCCGAATCCACCCGGCCGCGGCGGTGGCCGGGGCCTCCTGCGTCGTCCTCGTCGGCTGGTTCGTTCCGCTGCTCGGCGTCAGCCTCCTCGCGTTCCTGCTCGTCGACGTCGCGGTCGGCGCCCTCGCCCGCACCCGGGCAGGGTGAGTGACCGGGGCACCCGTGCAGCCGCGGCGGTTACGGCTTGGGAACCGGGTGCCCCTCCGAGGCCTGGACGACGACGATGCCGCTTCCGGTGAGGCACAGCTGATATGCCTCACCGGAACCGCGGCCGATCGCGGCGCCCATCTTCGCGGTCTTGCGGATCGTCGAGTGCAGGCCGGTCGACCACAGCACCGCGCTCTGCATGTCGACGTACGTGGGGGTGTCCACGTTCAGGACGACGGGAGTGCCGTAGATCGTGACGGCGAGGACACCGCGGCCGGTGAACGTGGTGTTGAACAGGCCGCCGCTGAGCATCGACGCCCCCTCGACGCGGTTGATGTCCCAGCTGAGGGAGCTGTCGAACGCGAGGACGTTGGAACCGCTGACGGTCACCGACTCGTCCTCGAGTTCGAGCAGGAAGATCTCGTCGGCGTCGCGGGCGAGGAACACGTCGCCGCTGCCGGAGACCTTCATCAGCGACATGCCCTCACCGGTGAATGCCTTTTTGAAGAACTTCCCGACACCGCCGCTGCCCTGGTAGGCGAAGTCGACGTCGCCCTGGTAGGCGACCATCGATCCCTGCCGGGCAAAGAAGTGACCGCTGGTTCCGGCCAAGTCCACCTTGAGTATTCGGGGATTCTGTAGCACGAAGGTGCCCGGGTCACCACTGCGTTCCGCGTTCTTCATCAGGTCGCTGCGCATGACGGAATCCTATCCGTCCCGTCAACGAACCCATTCCGGTCCGGGCCCGTTGTCTTCTTCGAAGATCAGCCACGTCTTGGTCGACTGCACACCCTCAAGGCTCTGCAACCGTTCGAGGACGACATGGCGCAGTGCGCTGTTGTCCGGTGCGCGCACCAGGACGAGAACGTCGAAATCGCCGCCCAACAGCGAGAAGTGCTCGACGAAGGGCAGCGTCCGGAGCTGGGTGGAGATCCCCCGCCACGAGTCCTGCCGAATCGAGAGTGCGATGAACGCGGACGAGCCGAGTCCCGCCTTGGAGTGCGAGATCCGGGTGGTGAAGCCTTCGATGATCCCCGCCTCCTGCAACCGCTCGATTCGGACGTAGGCGTGCGCGCGGGAGATGTGCGCCTTCTCCGCCAGCGCCCGCATCGAGATGCGGCTGTCGGCGACCAGTTCCTTGATGATGCGCCGGTCGATCGCGTCGAGTTCATACGTGTCCGCTGTGCCGCCGGCCATCTGTCCATCCCTACTGTGGTCGCTCACACTCCGGTGAGACATTCTGCCCTCAATGAGCCGATTCTAGACCGTTCGTCTCTGATTCCGCCTTGTCGTTGTCGATAGGTCGTTCAGTTGCGAGCATTGACGAACACAATGCATCTGGAGGTAGACGTGACGCTCGTAGAGCCGCCCCTGGCGACGCCGTATCGGAAGTTCCTTCCCGCCGAGTGCGCGGTGCAGTATCTGGACGCGGCCGGTGAGCTGACCGAAAGCGAGGCCCGGTATCCGAGGCCGAGCGACGATCGTCTGATCGAGATGTACCGGAACATGGTGCTGGGCAGGCGCTTCGATCAGCAGGCGACGGCTCTGACCAAGCAGGGCCGGCTCGCCGTCTATCCGTCTTCGCGTGGTCAGGAGGCCTGCCAGATCGCGGCGGCGATGAGCCTGCAACCCGGCGACTGGATGTTCCCCACGTACCGCGACTCGGTCGCGCTCGCCGCCCGCGGCATCGATCCGGTCGAGATCCTCAGCATGCTCGCCGGCAACTGGCACTGCGGCTACGACCCCGCCGCCCACCGCAGCGCCCCGCAGTGCACCCCGCTGGCCACCCAGCTCTTGCACGCGACGGGTGTGGCCTACGGCGAACACCGCAAGGGAAACGACACGATCGCCCTGGCGTTCTGCGGCGACGGCGCGACCAGTGAGGGCGACTTCCACGAAGCCCTCAACTTCGCCGCCGTGTTCAAGGCGCCGGTCGTGTTTCTGGTACAGAACAACGGATTCGCGATCAGTGTGCCGCTCGCCCGGCAGAGCGCGGCGCCCACGTTGGCGCACAAGGGGGTCGGCTACGGAATCGGCTCCGAGCAGGTGGACGGCAACGACCCGGTCGCCATGCTCGCCGTGATGGACGAGGCCGCGAACTTCGTCCGCGCCGGCAACGGTCCCGTCATCGTCGAAGCCCACACCTACCGGATCGATGCGCACACCAACGCCGACGACGCCACCCGCTACCGCGACTCGGCCGAGGTGGAACAGTGGCTCGGCCGCGACCCGCTGGCCCGGCTGGAGAAGTACCTGCGCGGGAAGGGCCTGCTCGACAACGCATCGTCTGAGGCCCTCACCGCGGACGCCGAGGCCGCCGCATCCGCGCTGCGTGCCGGCATGAACGTCGACCGGCCCACCGACCCGATGGACCTGTTCCGGTACGTCTTCGCCGAACAGACCCCGCAACTTCGAGAGCAGCAAGCGCAGGCGGAAGCCGAACTGGCCGCCGAGTCCGAGGAGAACTGACACCATGCCCGTGCTCACCATGGCCCAGGCCCTGAACACCGCACTGCGCGACGCCCTCACCGCCGACGAGAACGTCGTCGTCTTCGGCGAGGACGTCGGCGCCCTCGGCGGCGTCTTCCGCGTCACCGACGGCCTGACCCGAGACTTCGGTGCCGACCGGTGCTTCGACACCCCGCTCGCTGAATCCGGCATCATCGGCTTCGCGATCGGCATGGCGATGTCCGGGTTCAAGCCGGTCGTCGAAATGCAGTTCGACGCGTTCGCCTACCCGGCGTTCGAGCAGATCGTCTCCCACGTCGCGAAGATCCGGAACCGCACCAAGGGTGCGCTGTCCGTGCCGATCGTCATCCGGATCCCGTTCGCGGGCGGCATCGGCGGGGTCGAGCACCACTGCGACTCCAGCGAGGGCTACTACGCCCACACCCCCGGGCTGAAGGTCGTGGCCCCGTCCACCGTCGAGGACGCCTACACCCTGCTGCGCGAGGCGATCGACGACCCGGACCCGGTGATCTTCCTCGAACCGAAACGTCTGTACTTCTCCCGCGCCGACGTCGACCTCGCGGTCGGCGCACCGATCGGACAGGCCGCCGTCCGGCGTCCCGGCCGGGACGCGACCATCGTCGCGTACGGGCCGTCGGTGACCGTCGCGCTCGAGTCCGCCGAAGCGGCCGCGGCGGAGGGTCACGACATCGAGGTGATCGACCTGCGGTCGATCGTGCCGTTCGACGACGAGACCGTCATGGCGTCGGTCCGGAAGACCGGCCGCTGCATCGTCATTCAGGAGGCGCAGGGGTTCGCCGGTGTCGGCGCCGAGATCGCCGCCCGCGTCCAGGAACGCTGCTTCCACCACCTGCACGCGCCGGTGCTGCGGGTCAGCGGATTCGACATCCCCTACCCGGCACCGAAACTCGAACGCCTCCACCTGCCGAGTGTCGACCGTGTCCTCGATTGCGTCGACCGGTTGCAGTGGAACGATGACGTCGACACCCGCTGGGCGGTGACCGCATGAGCAACCAGGTCTTCCTGCTCCCCGACCTCGGCGAGGGACTCACCGAGGCCGACATCGCCGAATGGAAAGTGAAGGTCGGCGACACCGTCACCATCGACCAGGTGGTCGTCGAGGTCGAAACCGCGAAAGCGGCGGTCGAGGTGCCGATTCCCTTCGAGGGCACGGTGATCTCCCTGCACGGCGACGAAGGCTCGACGCTGCAGGTGGGCACCCCGCTGATCACCGTCAGCGGAACCCCCGCCGCGCACGAGCAGTACCGCGAAGAAGAAAAAGCCGGCTCGGGCAACGTCCTGATCGGGTACGGCACCAGCGAGGACACGCGCCGGCGTCGCCGACGGGTCGGCGTGACACGCGAGGTCACACGACCGGAACCGAACCGTGCCGGTGTTGCGCCACGGGTCATCTCGCCGGTCGTCCGCAACCTCGCGCGGCAGAACGATCTCGACCTGTCGCGGCTGTCCGGGAGCGGTCCCGGCGGTGTGATCAACCGCGCCGACGTCGAGAAGGCACTCGCCGCCACACCCGAGACAGCCGACGCGCAGCGGATTCCGATCAAGGGCCTGCGGAAAGCGGTCGCCGACAAGCTCTCGACGAGCCGACGCGAAATCCCGGACGCGACAACCTGGGTCGACGTGGACGCCACCGACCTCCTCGCCGCCCGCCGGGCAATCAACGCCACTCTCGACGCCGACGCCGGCGTGAGCCTGATGGCCCTGCTCGCGCGTCTGGCCCTCGCGGCGCTGAAGCAGTACCCGGAACTGAACTCGACCGTCGACACCGAACGCAACGAGATCGTCCGATACGGACACGTCCACCTCGGCATCGCGGCGCAGACTCCGCGCGGCCTGGTCGTCCCGGTGATCGAAAAGGCCGACTCGCTCACCACCGTCGAACTGGCCCGGCAACTGCGGGACACGACGGCGCTGGCCCGTGAGGGGACGCTCCCGCCGGCACGACTGACCGGTGGCACGTTCACCCTCAACAACTACGGCGTCTTCGGTGTGGACGGCTCGACCCCGATCATCAACCATCCCGAGGCCGCGATCCTCGGCGTCGGCCGCATTATCGACAAACCGTGGGTGGTGAACGGGCAGTTGGCCGTTCGGAAGGTCACCCAGGTGTCGCTGAGCTTCGATCACCGCGTATGCGACGGCGGTGTCGCGGGCGGGTTCCTCAGACTGTTCGCCGACTACCTCGAGAACCCGATCACCGTGCTGGGGAGGCTTTGATGACCACCACCCACAGTGACGTCCTGATCCTCGGTGGCGGTTCCGGCGGTTACGCCTGCGCCTTCCGAGCCGCGCAGCTCGGCCTGTCGGTCACACTGATCGAAGCCGACAAGATCGGCGGAACCTGCCTGCACCGGGGCTGTATCCCGACCAAAGCGCTCCTCCATTCCGCCGAGGTCGCCGACACCGCGCGGACCGGTGCCGCGTTCGGCGTGCGAACGACGTTCGACGGCATCGACATCGAGGCGGTGCACCAGTACAAGAACGACACGATCGACCGGTTGCACAGGGGACTGCAGGGCCTGGTCGCCCAGCTCGAGATCAGCGTCGTGAGCGGGCACGGAAAGTATCTCGGAGACAGGACGATCGAGGTGGACGGCACCCGCTACACCGGGACGTCCATGGTTCTCGCGACCGGCTCCTACGCCCGGACGGTGCCGTCCATCGAACTCGGTGAGCGCATCGTCAACAGCGACGACGCATTGAATCTCGGGTTCGTCCCGAAGAAGGCCATCGTTCTCGGCGGTGGCGTGATCGGCGTCGAGTTCGCCAGCGTCTGGGCCTCGTTCGGTGCGGAAGTGACTGTCGTCGAGGCGCTCCCCCGCCTGGTCGCGGCGGAGGATCCGTGGTGCTCGAAGCAACTCGAACGCGCGTTCCGCAAGCGCGGTATCGCCGCCCGCACTGGGGTGACGGTCGCGGCGGCGAAGGAAACCGCGGACGGCGTTCTCGTGGAACTCGACGGCGGCGACACCCTCGAGGCGGAGATCCTGCTGGTGGCGGTGGGGCGCGGACCGTGCACCGGTGACAGCGGGTTCGCGGAACACGGCATCACCCTGGACCGTGGGTTCGTCGTCACCGACGAGCGGCTGCGCACCCCCGTCGACGGTGTGTACGCCGTCGGCGACATCGTGGCCGGACTTCAACTGGCGCACCGCGGCTTTCAGCAGGGTGTGTTCCTTGCCGAAGAGATCGCCGGCCTCGATCCCGTTCCCGTGGCCGAGCATCTCGTTCCGCGGGTGACGTTCTCGCACCCCGAGGTCGCGTCCGTCGGACTCACCGAGGATGCCGCCCGCGAACGGTACGGCGACGTCACGTCCGTCGTGTACGACCTTGCGGGCAACGGCAAGAGCCAGATCCTGAAGACGTCGGGCGGAATCAAGGTCGTCCGCGCCGGTAACACCGGCCCGGTGGTGGGTGTGCACATGGTCGGCGACCGCGTCGGCGAGCTGATCGGCGAGGCCCAGCTGACCGTTGCCTGGGAGGCCCTGCCCACCGACGTCGCGCCGTTCGTCCACGCACACCCCACCCAGAACGAAGCACTGGGCGAAGCGATGCTGGCGTTGTCGGGAAAGCCGCTGCACGCGCACGGCTGAACGCATTCGATCCGCGTCGGGGAAGATCGCGCACCGGTCCGCGGTTGAAACCGGTTGATCCGTGAGTCTTTCGGCGCAAACCCGGTCCTTCAGGTCCGGGTGAGCCGATCTGGTTTTGTCGGACTGTGTGGCTAGTGTCTGGGTTATGGCGGGGAGGGTGGTGAGGCGGGCGTTCAAGTACCGTTTCTATCCGACTGCGGTGCAGGCGGAACAGCTTGCTCGGACGTTCGGGTGCACCCGGTATGTCTACAACCGGGCGTTGGCGGAGCGGACGCGTGCCTGGTCGCAGGAGCGGCGTCGGGTGACCTATGCGGATACCTCGAAGATGCTCACCGGATGGAAGCGTGATGCCGAGACGGAGTGGTTGTCGGAGCCGTCGAAGGGGCCGTTGCAGGAGGCGCTGCGGCAGTTGCAGGGTGCGTTCGACAGGTTCTGGCGCACGCAGGCCGGCTACCCGAAGTTCAAGAGGAAGGGCCAGTCGAAGGATTCGGCGACCTACTATTCGAACTGCTTCACCTACCGCGGCCGGCAGATCCGGTTGGCCAAGCAGTCCGAACCCCTGGATATTCGGTGGTCGAGGCCACTGCCGGAGGGGGCCACGCCGTCGCAGGTGACGGTGTCGCGTAACGCTCGTGGTCAGTACCACATTTCGATTCTCGTCGAGGACACGATTCCCGAACTCGGGCCGGCCGATCGGGTGGTCGGGCTCGACGCCGGAATCACCAGCCTCTACACGCTCTCGACGGGGGAGAAGATCACCAACCCGCGACACGAGCGCACGGACCGTGAGCGGCTGGCGAAGGCGCAGCGGGTGCTGGCCAAGAAGCAGAAGGGATCCCGGAACCGGGCCAAGGCCCGACTGAAGGTCGCGAAGATTCATGGCCGGATCGCCGATCGGCGCCGCGACTATTTGCACAAACTCTCCACTCGACTGGTGCGCGAAAATCAAGTGATCGCCATCGAGGATCTGAGTGTGCGGAACATGGTGAAGAATCGGTCGTTGTCTCGGGCGATCTCCGATGCGAGTTGGTCCGAGTTCCGGTCGATGCTCGAGTACAAGGCCGACTGGTGCGGGCGGCGGGTGGTGGTGATCGACCGGTTCTATCCGTCGTCGAAGACCTGCTCGGTGTGCGGGACAATCGCCTCGGCGATGCCGCTGAACGTGCGGGAGTGGACGTGCCGATGCGGCGCCGTTCACGATCGGGATGTGAACGCGGCAAGGAACATTTTGGCCGTCGGACTGACGGTGGCAGCCTGCGGAGACGGTGTGAGACCGCCCCGCACATAACGTGCGGGGCGGCGACTGTCGGTGAAACAGGAACCTCGGGACCCGAGTTTCGAGGGGATTCTCGGTCGTTCACGGCCGGGAGGAAGTCAACATCGGAAACGACACAACAGAACGCAATGACTCTTTCAGCGTCCGCGATCACCGCATCCGTCGCAGACCGGCTGGCCCGCGAATCCATCGTGTGGCTGACGACCATCGGTCGCAACGACACACCGGTTCCGACCCCGGTGTGGTTCAGCTGGTCGGGCACCGAGTTCCTGATCTTCAGCCAACCGGGCACCGCCAAGCTGGCGAACATCGGCAGGAATCCGCAGGTCGCGCTGAATTTCAACAGCAGCCCCACGGGTGGTGACGTGTCGGTGTTCACCGGGAAAGCCCGCGTCGACGCGGACGGTCCGTCGCCGGAGGAGTGGGAGACCTACGTCGAGAAGTACCACGAGGACATGGCCGGTCTGGATTACACGCCCGAGAAATTCCGGCAGGACTACTCGACGCTCGTCCGCGTCACCCCGGACCGGTTGCGCGGCTGGTAGCACCGATCTCTCAGCAGAACGACGGCAACAACGTGCCGGATGCGCCACCATCTGATGCGGAGCAATCTCGCTCCCCACCTATACGGAGGAACTCGCATCATGGACTGGACACTCGAAGTGGTCGTTCTGCCCGTCAGTGACATCGATCGTTCCGTCGCGTTCTACCGCGACAAGCTCGGCTTCCATCTCGACCACGACACCACCAACGAGCACATGCACGTCGTTCAGCTGACCCCTACCGGTTCGGGCTGCTCGATCGTGATCGGCAACCTCCCGTCGCAGACGGAGATGGCACCCGGGTCGATGAGGGGACTGCAGTTGGTGGTCGCCGACGCCGCCGCGGCCCGCCAGGAGTTGCTCGATCGGGGTGTCGAGGTCAGCGAGATCACCGTGTTCGACGAGCGTGACGGGGGAACTTTCTTCGGATTCGCCGATCCCGACGGCAATACGTGGGCGGTCCAGCAGATCAAGGCGCGGGCGGAGAAGCCGCTGATTCCGGTCGAGGACCGGGGGCGGTTCGGGGAGAACGGCTGAGGGTTCGCACGCTCACGTCAGGGGACAGGCGTTCCGGGTGTCCTCGACGAGTTGTTCGGCCAGGGTGAGGGCGGCGGTCAGTTCGTCGGGCGTCGTTCCGAGCCGGCCGAGGACGGCGTGAGCGCGAGCGGTGAAATCGGTGGGTGCGTTCGGCAGGGCACCGGCGGCAGCCACGGCGCCCTTCTCGTTGATCACCCAGCGCCGAGCGTGCGCGTGGAGCGCGTGGGCGCACAGGCACACCGCGCGAAACAGGCATCCCGCCACATACGTCGCATCGGCACGCGGGATCGCCTTGCGGGCCAGCACGGTGACGAAGTCCGCCTCCCACAGTCGCCGCACCAGGGCTTCGCGCAGCGGGTCCGGGTAGTGCTGCATGTCGGCGTGAAGAGCAGCGATACGTCCGGACGGAGCGGCGAGGATCACCGCCGACGCGAGTTCGCCCGCGTAGGCGAAGTCCGCGAACCCGAACGGGTGACCGGTCTGGGCGTGAAACCCGTACACACCCTGCTGGGTGTCCTGCCACACCGCGGTCACCCGGTCGAGGTCGCGGTACAGCCAATCCACCGCCCGGCCGTCGATGGACAGCCACGCCCCGCCGTCGACCCACGGTCCCCACTCACCCGTCCGGGTCGCCGATGCCCCGGCGCCGGCGCATTCCTGCGCGAGGTGGGTCAGTCCGTCGGTGTCGAGGGCACCGCGGTAGTAGACCCCGAGGTCGTAATCGGATTCCGGCGTGTGCGTTCCTCGGGCGCGGCTGCCGCCGAGGGTGACGCCGACGACGCCGTCGATGCCGCACAAGCGTTCGGCCAGGGGACGCAACACCGGGTCGTCGAATTCCACACCCCACATCGTCCACCCCGACCCGGCGCAGCGGATAAATTCGGTTCATGCTCATCTTGGGAACGACCGTGATCGGTGCACGCGACATCGGGCGTGCAACCAGGTTCTGGACCGAGGCACTCGGATTGACTGCGCTCCCGCCCGTCGGCGACAACGACTTCACCAACCTGACGCTGCCCGACGGCCGACCACTGCTGGCGATCCAGCAGAGCGAACACGACGCGGAACCCGAGCCTCGGCTGCACCTCGACCTGCACGCCCGCGACAGCGAGGACCAGGCCGCGGAAATCGAACGGCTCGTCGGTCTCGGCGCGCAGCGGGTGCCGTGGGACCGGTACCCCGAGGACTCGGACTTCGTGGTGCTGGAGGACACCGAGGGCAACAGGTTCTGCGTCATCGACAACTCTCGCGCGCCGGAACAGTGCCGGCTCGAGATGTCCTGAGTCTTGCGCTACGCGGCACCCGCGTAGTTGGCGGGGCGGGGCAGCATCGGCCGGCAGACGGCGCGCGGGATGCCGCACACTTCGAAGAAGTCGATGACGATGGATCGGACCTGCGCGGAGACGACCGCTGCGGAGAACCCCGCCGAGACCTCCTGCTGCGGCAGTGAGCGGGCGAATCGTTCGAGTTCGTCGCTGATCTGGATTTCGTTGGGTTTCTTCGCGGGAGTCGCGAGAATCATCAGCCGCATCCGGTCGGCGAGGTGCGCCAGATCGGAGACGGCGTCCGCCAATTGCGGGTCGACTCGCTCGCCGTCGTACGTGGCGATCAGGGCGCGCCGCACCAGGACCCGGGTGTTGCGTGCGGCGTTGTCGATCGGGTCGGCGATCGATGCCAGCCGGCCGATGCGGCGACGTCCCCGCCAGTGAATCGGCGAGATCCGGGCCACCTCGGATCCGGAGCGGAGTTCGACGCGCATGCTGTCGATGGTCGACTGCGTCGAACGGGCAAGTGCGAGAGCATCCTCCAGAGCGGAGACGTCACCCGCGGCCAGGCCCTTCGACGTTTGACGGAGGGCCGCGGCCACGCTGTCCAGCACAGCGGCGGCGCACCGGCGTGTCCGGCGCACCGGGTCGGTGGGCAACACGGACAGCGCCACCAGGCTGAGCGCACCCCCGATCAGTGCGTCCACGACACGGTCGAACGGGTGGGCGCTCGTAGCGGATGCCATGGCTGCGACCAACGCCGCCGACGAACCCGCCTGCAGGACGATCACCGAACCACCGTCGAGGAGCACCGCGAAAGACATCGCCACCGCTACCACGAGGCAGATCTGCCACGGCCCGTTGCCGATGTATCGCACGACGACGTCCGAGACGATCGTTCCGATGGTGACGCCCGCGATCAACTCGCCGGCCCGGCGGCTGCGGGCGCCCCGCGCGACGCTCAGGCACACGACCGCCGCCAACGGAGCCAGCAGCGGCTGTTCGTGACCGGCCACCTCGACCGACACCCACCACGCCGCCCCCGCGGTGACCGCCGTCTGCGCAATCGGCACCAGGTACCCCGCGAAGCGAAGCAACGCGGCGCGCACTGACGGCAGTGCGGTGGAACCGACCTTCCTGAGAAGGGCGAGTATCGAGATGAGCTGGAGCACAGTGGTACAGCTTTCTGGACGGTCACACGTGGGCAGGAGCACATTCTGTAGAGCCCGCCGCGGTCGACGATCGCCGGTGGACAAGCCTCCGCAAAGCTTGTCCTGGATTTCTTACGCCCGTGTAAAAGTCGCCGCTTTCATAGCGCAGATCACGTTCCGAGGCCTCCTCGGCGCGACGCAGGTCACAACCGTCCCTGCCGAACATGCTTTGAAATCCACGTGATTCAAACCACTCGAAGGTCTCGCGGGCGACCGTACTATTTCCCTAAATGCATGGGGAAACCCTCCCCGTGAGTGAAGGGATTTGCGCGCGTGCCCGAAGTGGGAAGTAACGGAACCGGCGGTATCGACAGCGAGCAGCAGATCCCTCCGGGCGCGCGAGGGTACGACGGATTCGGCGGACATATCGGGCGGACGAGTGCGGAGTCGACGCCGTGGTGGGCGCCGGAGACGAAAGCCCCCGCCGGTGCGCCGAACATCGTGGTCATCCTCATCGACGACATGGGCTACTCGGACATCGGGCCGTTCGGCTCCGAGATCGACACCCCCAACCTGGACCGGCTCGCCGACAGCGGCTACCGGCTGTCGAACTATCACACCACCTCGGTCTGCTCACCGGCTCGCGCGGCGCTGCTCACCGGCCTGAACCCGCACCGCGCCGGCTACGGCAGCGTGGCCAACTTCGATCCCGGCTTCCCCGGGCTGCGGATGGAACTCGCCGACGACGCGCTCAGCCTTGCGGAGATTCTGCGCGCGAACGGCTATGCCACGCACGCGGTGGGCAAATGGCATCTCGCGCGCGATACCAACCTCGCGCCGGGTCGCACCCGCGATTCCTGGCCCCTGCAGCGTGGATTCGACAGCTACTACGGCTCGCTCGAGGGGTTGAATTCGTTCTACTACCCGAACGAGCTGATTTCGGACAACTCCGTGGTCGACGTCGAGGAGTATCCGTCGGACTACTACGTCACCGATGACATCACGGACAAGGCCGTCTCGCGGATCAAGAGCCTGCGCGCCCACGACGCCGACAAGCCGTTCTTCCTGTACTTCTCGCACATCGCAATGCACGGACCGCACCAGGCCAAGCCCGAAGACCTGGCCAAGTACCGCGGCCGCTACACCGAGGGCTGGGACGCAGTGCGACGCAGCCGCTTCGACGCGCAGCTCGAGGCAGGCTTCTTCCCGCCCGGCACCCAGATGGCCGAACGCAACACCGAACCCGGCTACGACGCGCCGCCGTGGGACGAGCTCACCGAAGAGGAGCAGCTGCGGTTCGCCCGGTACCAGGAGGTCTACGCCGCGATGGTCGACAGCATCGACCAGAGCGTGGGGCGGGTGCTCGACACCCTCGACGAACTCGGCGAGACCGACAACACCATCATCGTGTTCACGTCCGACAACGGCGGCACCGCCGAGGGCGGCGCGGCGGGAACGCGGTCGTACTTCAGCCAATTCGTGCACGGACCGGTCCCGTCGGACTGGGTGCGCGACGTTCCGCACGACGAGGAACTGATCGGCTCGGAGAGGATCGGCGTCCACTACCCGCGCGGCTGGGGGCAGGCGTCGAATACCCCGTTCCGGTTCTACAAGGGCCAGACGTTCGCCGGTGGTGTCCGGGTGCCGTTCCTGCTGTCCTGGCCGGCCGGACTCGGGCGTGCCGACGGCGACACCGGACTGCGCAAGCAGTACTCGTACGTCACCGACATCACGCCGACGCTCCTGGATCTCGCCGGACTCGAAACTCCGAGCCACCGGAACGGGCTTCCCGCCCAGGAGCGTGACGGTGTCAGTATCGCCGACGTTCTGCGAGACGCCGCACAGCCCACCCCGCACACGGAGCAGTACGCCGAGTTCGGTGGTCACCGCGGGTTCTACCGAGACGGTTGGAAACTGCTGTCGCTGCACACGGATCCGACCCGGGTCGACGATCCACAATGGCAGCTGTTCGACGTCGAATCCGACCCGGCCGAGACCACGGACGTCGCGCCTCTCTTCCCCGAGAAGGTCCGCGAACTCGCCGAGGCGTGGGATCGGGCGGCGTGGCACAACACCGTGTTCCCGATCCTCAACGACCGCAAGGCCGTGCAGCGGCGACCCGACGAGCGTCGCCTCGCGGAGCCGGTGAAGATCCTCGCGGGCACGCCGACGCTGGAACGCTATCGGTCCAGTGTGCTGATCCAGTACCGCGACTTCACCATCGACGTCGCCACCCACCCGATCGCCGCAGGCGACGAAGGTGTCCTCGTCGCGCACGGTGACCCCCACGGCGGATACGTGCTCTACGTTGAGGACGGCCGGATCGTGCTCGCGGTCAACAGCTACGGCCGCGTCGCGCACACCTCCGCGCCCCTCGGCACGGATGTGGTGGGTGTGCAGGTGCGGGCGGACGCCACCGAATCCGTCCGGTGGAACTTCACCGTCGCCCTCACCGACTCGGCCGGGGTCAGCACCGACGTGGCCACCCTCGTCGACCAGTTCCAGCTGGTCGGCATGGCGCCGTGGACCGGGATCTCGGTGGGCGTCGACGCCCGCGGACCCGTCGTGTGGGATCTGCGTGAACGCCGCGGAACGTTCCGATTCACCGGCAGGCTGCGGTCGGTCACCTACACCCCCGGGCCCGTGCGGGTGCCCGAACCGGTCATCCAGGAGGTCGAGGAGCTGGCCGAGGCCATGGCCGACTGACCGAAGAGGTCGGGCGCGCGAGAACCCGCCCGACCTCCGCTGGGTTACCGGTCAGCTGTCGCCGTCGGAATCCTTCTTGCCGTCGGAATTTCTGCGCCAGTGGGTGAAGCGCTCCTTGATGTCCGCCGCGACGTCGCCGACGCCGTTGCCGACGGCGTCCACGGTGGTGCCCAGTCCGCTGCCGATCTCACGGAGCATGCGGATCAGCGGGTCGTTCGAGGTGTCGAAATTCTGTTTGTACGATTTCGCGGCCTTACGGAATTCTTCGCTGATCTTGGCGTCGTCGTCCTCGCCGCGGCGCGGGTACTCCCCGCGGAGGATTGCTGCGTAGGCGCCGCTGTCCACCCACTTCTTCAACTCGGCGGCGCGCAGCACCGAGAACGGATGGGTGCGCAATTCGATGTTGAGGAGCTTGAGCACGCCGTCGCGCAGGTCGCCGCTGGCGTCGTACTCCGCGGCCTGGGCCAGGAAGGCGTCGGTATCGATTTCGCTCACCCGAGAGCCGCCTGCCAGCTTCAACTGAACGCGGAGGGCGGTGTGGACGTCCTGCCCGCACAGCAAACCGGCACGGTCGCCGGACAGTTCCGACTTGCGCTGCCATTCCATGAGCGCGGCGATGATCGCGCGCAGCGCCCACCCGCCGATCGGGATCCAGCCGATGGTCCCGGCCAGGCGCATCAGATGCATGAGGATCGTGCGATACACCGCGTGCCCCGAGAGCGCGTGCCCGAGCTCGTGGCCGATGATGAACCGCTGCTCCTCGTAATTCATCACGTCCAGCATTCCGGTGGTGACCACGATGAACGGACGGTCCATGCCGATGGTGAAGGCGTTCACGACCGGGGTCTGTAGCACGAACAGCTCGGGCGTCTCGTCGGCGCCGAGAATCCGCACGCAGTCGCTGCGGAGGTCGTGGAGATCGCTGAACTGCCGTTCGTCGACGCGCACGGACGTGGCCAGGTACATCAGCCGGTGCTGGCGCTCCTGCAACAGACCCGAGATGGTTCGGAAGACTGTGTCGAACCC
Organism: Rhodococcus mengyinensis; assembly: GCF_048381435.1. Taxonomy (NCBI): domain Bacteria; kingdom Bacillati; phylum Actinomycetota; class Actinomycetes; order Mycobacteriales; family Nocardiaceae; genus Rhodococcus; species Rhodococcus mengyinensis. The sequence goes on from NZ_JBLWIT010000123.1 coordinate 38,980, forward strand.
CTTCAAGGTGCGCAGGGTGACGAGCGCCGCGCGATCCGCCGGATGCTCCCACGCACGCGAGCTGATGTCCGGGAACGCCGTGCGAACGCGGTCTGGTGTGGTGGTCAAGCTTTCCCCCTGGGTCGGTGTGCGCGGTGCAGAGCCCTCCCGGTCAGGGTAGCGCCGGAGGGTAGCGGCGGCGGTCGTGCTGGGCATTTTGCCAACCGCCGACCACGGCGGCTGCTCCGAACATGCGCACGATGCTCAAACGTGACGCTCGGTATTGCTCAAAGTGCGTTCCGGTGGTCGACTGTTGTGCGAGATCTGCACACGAGACCTCGAAGATGCGGTGAGGTCGGTTCCCACAGGTCCGCCTGCCCGTCACCGCCGATCCGCCTCGCTCACGAACTGGGCCGAGGAGGATCGGATTCGGTGCCAGGAACTCACAGGCAAGGACGAAACGATGAACGACGCCCGCACGATCGACGACCACACGGCGCAGCTCACCCCGCGCGCGGCCACTCCGGAAGCGCTCGTGAATATCGAGAAGCGTGTGCTCTGGTTGGCGACGTCGATGATCCACCACGCCAACCGGGTTCGCCTGAATCCGACGGGGTTGAAGGTCGGTGGGCATCAGGCGTCGTGCGCGTCGATGGTCTCGATCATGACGTCGTTGTGGTTCGAGCAGTTGCGGCCGGGGGATCGGGTGTCGGTGAAACCCCATGCCTCGCCGGTGCTGCACGGCATCAACTACCTGCTCGGTGAGCTGGACGAGAAGTATCTGACGACGCTGCGGGAGTTCGGGGGTCTGCAGTCCTACCCCAGCCGGTCGAAAGATCCGGATCCGGTGGACTATTCGACCGGTTCGGTCGGCATCGGCGCGACCGCCCCGATCTGGGGTGCCATCGCCCGCCGCTACGTGAACACCCAGATCGGTTCGGCGGGCACGGGTCGGCAGTACTCCCTCGTCGGTGACGCCGAACTGGACGAGGGCGCGGTGTGGGAGGCGATCCTCGACACCTCCGTCTCCGAACTCGGCGAGATCGTGTGGATCGTCGACCTGAACCGGCAGTCCCTGGACCGGGTGGTGCCGAACATCGCCGCCGGCCGGCTCGAGGCGATGTTCTCGGCCGCCGGCTGGCAGGTGATCACCGTGAAATTCGGGACCCTGCTCGAGTCGCTGTTCACCCGGACCGGTGGGCCGGCGTTGCGGACCCGGATCCTGGATATGCCCAACCCCGAATACCAGCGGCTGCTGCGCTGCGACGCCGAGCAGGTGCGGGTGCGGCTGCCCGGCGACGGCCCCGACGCCGCCGCGATCGCGTCGCTGATCGCCGAGTTGGACGACGACACCCTGCTGCGGGCGATCCGGAACCTCGGCGGGCACGACCTCGACGCACTGCGCGCCGCGTACGGGCAGATCGACGACACCCGCCCGACTGTGATCATCGCCTACACGATCAAGGGCCGCGGCCTGCCGACGCAGGGGCATCCGCAGAATCATTCGTCGCTGCTGACCGTGGAGCAGTACGAGCAACTCGCCGCGGAACTGGGCATGGACCCGGCGAATCCGTGGTCTAGGTTCGACGCCGACAGTGCGGCGGGCCGGGTGTGTGCGGCGACCGCGGACCGGTTGCGGCGGAAGACGGTCGAATTGGGCACGCCGCCCGCGGTGCCGGCTGACATCGGCCGCACCCCGTCCGGGACGTCCACAACGCAGGCCGCCTTGGGTCGGGTGTTGCTGGATCTGTCCAGGGAGGCCCCGGAGGCGGCGAAGCGGGTGGTCACGGTCAGCCCCGATGTCAGCTCTACTACCAACCTGGCGGGGTGGCTGAACAAGGTGGGGGTGTGGTCACCGAACGAGCGGCGCAACTGGTTCGACGACGACGCCGAGACGATCATGCACTGGCGGGAAAAGCCCACCGGGCAGCACATGGAACTGGGCATCGCGGAGACGAACCTGGTCGGGTTGATGGGTGAACTCGGTGCCACCTGGAGTCGCTGGGGCCAGCCGCTGTTCCCGATCGGGGTGATGTACGACCCGTTCGTCGAACGCGCCCTCGAGCCGTGGTCGTACGGGATCTATGCGGGCGGGCAGTCGATCCTGGTCGGCACCCCGTCCGGGGTCACCCTCGCCGCGGAGGGTGGGGCGCACCAGTCGATCAAGACCCCGTCGATCGGCCTCGAGCAACCCGGCTGTGTCAGCTACGAGCCCGCCTTCGCGATCGACGTCGAGTGGACGCTGCTCGACAGCATCTCCCGGCTGGGCCGCCCGGACGGCTCCTCGTCGTATCTGCGGCTCTCGACCCGCCCGGTCGATCAGACCCTTGCCGCCGTCCCCACCGATCCCGCCGCTCGGGAACGTCGCCGCCGTCAGGTCGTCGCCGGGGCCTACACCCTCCGGCACACCGACACCCCGGCGGTCACGCTGGTCGGCATGGGGGCGGTGATCACCGAAACCCTCACCGCCGCCGACCGGTTGGCCGAGCAGGGGATTGCCGCCGACGTCGTGTGCGTGACCAGTCCCGGGTTGTTGTTCGAGGCAGTGCAGGCGCGCCGCGGCCTCGCCGACGGCCCGTCCTGGATCCTCGACCAGGTGTTCCCCGCCGACCGGGCGGCACCGATGGTCACCGTCCTCGACGGCCACCCGCACACCCTCGCATTCCTGACCGGGATCAACCACGTTCCCGGTGCTGCGCTCGGTGTCAGCAAGTTCGGGCAGGTCGGTTCCCTCGACGACGTCTACCGCTACCACGGCATCGACACCGACAGCATCGTCCGCGCCGCACTCGACCTCTCCTGAACGAACGGGACGCTCGTTGCGTCAGATCGAACGAGCGTCCCGTTGGTCCAGGGAGCGCAATACCTTTTGGGTATCAGAAGATCCATCACTAGTGTTGGACTTGAATGGTTGACGCTCCTAGCCTTGTGGACACAGCGCGCACCGACGGCGGCGCGATTGCGAACGAGGAGAACGAAACCCATGGCCACTGCGTCCCCCCACGAGATCGCTCACAAACTCGGTTCCGGTCTGTTGTCGTTCCCGGTCACCCACTTCAAGGATGACCACTCGTTCGACGAGGCCGCGTATCGCGAGAACATCGGCTGGCTCGGGCAGTTCGACGCCTCCGGGTTGTTCGCCGCAGGTGGCACGGGCGAGTTCTTCTCGCTCACCCCGCCGGAGGTGGAGCAGGTGGTCCGGGCAGCGGTGCAGGAGGCACCCGACGGTCTCCCGGTGATCGCGCCCGCCGGCTACGGCACGGCCACGGCCGTGCAGATGGCCCGGTCGGCGGAGAACGTCGGCGCGCACGGCATCCTGCTGCTGCCCCCGTATCTCACGGAGGCGAGCCAGGACGGACTCGTCGCCCACGTCAAAGAAGTGTGTGCCGCAACCACTCTCGGGGTTACGATCTACAGTCGCGCCAACGCCGTCTACACCGAGGCCGCTGTCGCGGAGCTCGCGGACAGCTGCCCGAACCTGGTCGGGTTCAAGGACGGGGTCGGCAACATCGAGCAGATGACCCGCATCTACGCGAGTCTCGGTGACCGGCTGACCTACGTCGGCGGACTGCCCACCGCCGAGATGTTCGCATTGCCGTATCTCGCGCTGGGCGTCACCACGTACTCCTCGGCCATCTACAACTTCGTGCCCAAGTTCGCGCTCGACTTCTACAACGCGCTCCGCAGCGGAGACAACGCATTCGTCATCAACGCGCTCAACGAGTTCGTGATCCCGTACTGCAACCTGCGCAACAAGAAACAGGGCTACGCGGTCAGCATCATCAAGGCCGGCATGACGGTGATCGACCGACCCGCCGGCCCGGTCCGCGCGCCGTTGACCGACCTCGACGCCGTCGAACTGGCCGAACTCGCCGACCTGATCAAGAAGGTCAGCTGAGCCGCACCGTCCGCGGATTCATCATCGGAGAACGCCATGACACTCACCGCAGCACGTGCACAACTCGCCCTCGACCTCGCGCGGCGCCATGCCGCGACACTCGACACGGCCGTCGCCGTCAGCGTTGCCGACGACGCCGGAGATCTGATGTGCTGCTCCCGGACCGACGGCGCCGCCGCGGAACTGCTGGACTCCGCGACCCGTACTGCGCTCGGCACCGCCCGGCGAATGTCGGGAACGACCGATGGGCGCGGGGTAGAGCCGGTGCCCGGGGCGACGGTCGACTGCGGGATGGTCCCCGCGTGGACACCCCACCCGGCCGACAAACCCAGTGCGGTCGGCATACTCGCGGTCGCGACCTCCGTCAGTGGTGCCGGGCCACGCATCGTCGCGACCGTCATCGACGAGATCCACCGGTTCGACGAGCGACACCGCCGCAACATTTCGTGACACCGGCCCCGACAGCGACCGTGCCCGGCGGTCAGCCGAGGCTGAACGGCTGTCCCCACAGGGTGACGGTGCCGTCGACCGAGTCGGTCGAGACCGAAACGGTCGCGTAGGAGCGTGCCTGCGCGTAGCCGGCGCAACCGGAGACACCGAACGTCTCGTCCGAGTACGTGAATCCACCGCTGTTGCCTTCGAAATCGAAGTCACTGGTGTGCGCCTCGGCGCCGTAGCTGTCGGTGTACTCGACGTCGAGGATCGGGACGCTGACGGCCTGGCCGGGGGCGATGGAGAGTCCGCCGCCGACGGCCGTGTCACCCGTGCTGATCGGGTTGCCGACGGTACCGGCCTGGATCGCGTCCCAGCCCGCATTGGCCGCGGCGCCACCGCTGGCTTCGCCACCGAAGTCGAGCTGGCAGGCCACGATGTAACCGGCGTCGATGTTTCCACCCTTGGCGGTGCCGCCGTCGATGGAGACGTCGATGGTGCCCGACGCCCACACGTTGCGGTGCAGCGGGGTCGAACCCATCGACGGGCTGATGTTCGCGGTGTTTCCGGTCTGACGCACGGTCACCACGGTGCCGTCGAGCAGCGTCTGGGTGACGGTCCCGTCCTGCAACGGAACGAAGGTGTCGGCGTTGGCCGCACCGGTGGAGAAAAGGCCGATCGCGACGGTGGCCGCGGCGACCACGCCGGCAGCCTTGGCGCCGTGGCGCAGGGTCTTGCTGTTCATTGTTCCCCTCTAGGGTGAATGTCGCTTATGCGAGAAGTCGTGAAGTGGGATCTGCTTACGAGCAATCAGCCGATGCTGAACGGCTGCCCGTAGAGGGTCGACTTGACGTAGTGGTTCCCCGGAATTTCGAGGACCGTGTACGCACGAGCCTGCGCATACCCGCCGCAACCCTGGAGTTCGATCTGCTGGTCGCGGTACTGAATCGCAGACACGCCCGGCTTCAGGTCCGTCTTGGACTTGACCTTCGCGAACTTCACCTCACCGGCGCTGATCGGAATCGACAGCGAACCACCCAGGCCGAGCGAGTCGAGACCGAGATCGGCACTCAGACCACCCTCGAGACCGGTGATGTCGGCCTGGCAGCCCACGATGTAACCGGTGGTCAGCGTCGCGCCTTCCTCCGGAACCTCGCCACCGAGCTCGGCGAACACGTCACCCGACACCCATGCGACGCGGCC
>NZ_JBLWIT010000124.1:0-12679 GCF_048381435.1 Rhodococcus mengyinensis
CTATTTCAGTTCGGCGAGGACGGTGCCCTGGGTGATGGCGGCGCCGGGTTCGACGGCGAGGCCGGTGACGACGCCGGCCTTGTGGGCGTTGACGGGGTTTTCCATCTTCATGGCCTCGAGGACGGCGATGAGGTCGCCCTCGGCGACTTGTTGGCCTTCTTCGACGGCGACCTTGACGACGGTGCCCTGCATGGGGGCGGTGACGGCGTCACCGGAGGCGGCGCCGCCGTGAGCGCCGCCGCGGGTGCGGGCCTTGGGCTTCTTGCGGACCGCCCCGGCCGCGGCACCGGCGCCGGTGCCGAGGGTGAACTGGCCGGGCAGGGACACCTCGACGCGGCGGCCGCCGACCTCGACGACGACGTTCTGCCGGGGCCCGGTCTCGTCCTCGTCGATCGGCTGGGTGCCGGTGAACGGTTCGATCTGGTTGTCCCATTCGGTTTCGATCCACTTGGTGTAGACGTCGAATGAGGTGCCGTCGCCGATGAAGGCGGGGTCGGAGACGATGGCCCGGTGGAACGGGATGACCGTGGCCAGTCCTTCGACCTGGAATTCGGCGAGGGCGCGGCGGGCGCGGGCCAGGGCCTCGTCGCGGGTGGCGCCGGTGACGATGAGTTTGGCGAGCATGGAGTCGAACTGGCCGCCGATCACCGAGCCGGTTTCGACGCCGGAGTCCATCCGGACGCCGGGGCCGGTGGGGGGCACGAACTTGGTGACCGGGCCGGGGGCGGGCAGGAAGCCGCGGCCGGCGTCCTCGCCGTTGATGCGGAATTCGAAGGCGTGGCCGCGGGGGGTGGGGTCCTCGGTGAGGTCGAGGTGTTCGCCGTTGGCGATCTTGAACTGTTGCAGGACCAGGTCGATGCCGGCGGTTTCCTCGGTGACGGGGTGTTCGACCTGCAGGCGGGTGTTGACCTCGAGGAAGGAGACGGTGTCGCCCTGGACGAGGTATTCGACGGTGCCGGCGCCGTAGTAGCCGGCCTCTTTGCAGATGGCCTTGGCGGAGGTGTGGATGCGGTGGCGTTGGTCGTCGGTGAGGAACGGGGCGGGGGCCTCCTCGACGAGTTTCTGGAAGCGGCGTTGCAGGGAGCAGTCGCGGGTGCCGGCGACGATGACGTTGCCGTGCTGGTCGGCGATGACCTGGGCTTCGACGTGGCGGGCCTTGTCCAGATACTGTTCGACGAAGCATTCGCCGCGGCCGAACGCGGCGACGGCCTCGCGGGTGGCGGAGTCGAACAGTTCGGGGATTTCCTCGATGGTGTGGGCGACCTTCATGCCGCGCCCGCCCCCGCCGAACGCGGCCTTGATGGCGACGGGGACCCCGTATTCCTTGGCGAAGGCGACGACCTCGTCGGCGTTCTTGACGGGGTCCTTGGTGCCGGCGGCCATCGGGGCCTTGGCCTTTTCGGCGATGTGGCGGGCGGTGACCTTGTCGCCGAGGTCGCGGATCGATTGCGGGGAGGGGCCGATCCAGATCAGGCCGGCGTCGATCACGGCCTGCGCGAAGTCGGCGTTCTCGGAGAGGAAGCCGTAGCCGGGGTGGATGGCGTCGGCGCCGGACTTGGCGGCGGCGTCCAAAATTTTGTCGAACACCAGGTAGGACTCGGCGGAGGTCTGCCCGCCGAGGGCGAATGCTTCGTCGGCCAGGCGCACGAACGGGGCGTCGGCGTCGGGTTCGGCGTAGACGGCGACGCTGGCCAGGCCGGCATCGGCTGCGGCCCGGATCACCCGCACTGCAATCTCACCGCGGTTCGCGACGAGCACCTTCGTGATGTGCGCGCTGGCATGACTGGGCACTGAGCCTCCTGTGGTTCGCATGGTCTGTCTCCGCGGTGGCTCCCGTGGGTGTCACCAGCGGTCGTTTACGGCATCACTTCGGAGTCTAGGCACCGAACCGATTCGTGTTGTCACCGGACCGAAATTTCCGGTCAAGGCTGTCCGACGCTTCGCAGCCCTACCGATGGGTAGCTGGTTGAAACCTGTTCCAGTTGCCGGCGGAGGCTCCCGACCCACGTGTGGACGCTCGCGGCAGCGATGTCGTTGCCCGGATATCGGACCGCCAGATTGACGCCTCGGGGGGTGCGATTGATCCACGCGTACACGTCGTGGGTGTACTGCCGGCTCCGCAGCGCCCGGGCGTTGCGCTCGTGCCAGCGGCCCGCTTCGGGCACGAACCGGACGTCCATGTAGGAGACGACGAAGCGCGGCCGGATGGGGATGTCGAGTTCCTTCTCGATCCGGTCGAACGGGACCACCGAGATCGGCTTCGTCCGGGCCACACTCTCGGCGGCCTCGCGGGCGACGGCGGCGAAGTCGTCCGACGTCACCTCGAAGTCGATCGGGCTCAGACCCACGAACCATCCCAGCGCGGACGCCCACTGCGGGGAATGCCGGGTGTGGACCGGAGTGACCGTCCGAAAGCGTTGATGCCCCGCCACTTCCGACCCGGCCATCCCCAGGCACGCGAGCAGGCCGGGGAAGAACCCCACCTCTGCTTCGCGGCACGCCGAGTTGAACGCCGCAGCCTGGTCGGCATCGAGAATCCAGGCAGACAGGTTCTGCTGGGCGTACGAGGTGCGCGGGCCGACCTCGAGCGGGAACTCGGGGAGGCCCGGTCCCTCGAGGGCCGACCGCCACACGTCGAGCGCCTCCCGTTTGACCTCGGCGTCGGTGGAGCTCTCACGCTCCTCACGGCCGAAGTCGATGTAGCTGCCGACGGGGAACAGGTTGGCCGTGCGGCCGGACAGTGCCTCCTCGTACAGGGCGGTCAACTCGTGGGCGACGAGCACGATGGAGAACCCGTCGATGATCGAGTGGTCTGCCGCGAAGAACACCGTGAATCGGTCGCGTTGGACGGTTTCGAGCGTCGCGAAGACGTACGACGGCCAACTGTGCGGCGAGGCGTACTCGTCGAACAGTTGCTGCAGGTGCGCGAAGTTGTCGCCGCCGGCGGCGTCGTACCCGTGGCTGACGACCCCGACGTGCAGCCCGCCCTGCGGCACGGTGCGCCGACGTACGCGCTCGGTCTCCGCGTCGAACGCCGTGTGGGAGCGCAGCACCTCGTGACGATCGGTCCACTTCTCCAGCGCCGACCGGAAAGCGGTGAGGTTCAGTGTGCCGTGGATCTCGAATGCGGTGCCCAGCCAGGATTCGCGACCACCGGAGTCGGAGCACCGGCGCAGGTGCGCCTCGTGGATGTACGAGGCCGGGCGAGGGTCGTCCACCCATTCCGAGCGGGCGCACGGTAACCATTCGGTGAGCGCGCCCACCGGAACGGGGTAGTCGGCAAGTTCGGTGAATTCCATCAGTGTGTGTTCAGATCCTGCCTAGCCGCGAAGATGCCGCTTGATTCGCGCGAGCATCGCGGACATGCCGCGCAGTCGCAGGGGACTGACGGCGTCGGCGAGCCCGAGCGCGGAATAGAAATCGTCCGGAACGCCGAGGATGGTGGCGGCACTGTGCCCGTCGAGGCCCTGGTGCAGGATCGACGCGAAACCCCGCGTCGTCGGCGCTTCCGCGGGCGCGCTGAAATGCAGCCGCACGTGTTCCGGATCGGAGTCGTCGACCGACAGGAACAGCGGAGACTGGCACTCGGGCACCGGTTCCATCGCGTCCTGCTCGAGTTCGGCAGGCAGAGGCGCCAGTTCGCGGCTGAACTCGAGCAGCAACTGCAGCTTGTCCGAGCCGTCGACGGCAGCGAAGTCGTCGACAATCTCGGCAAGCGAATCGGGTAGTTCGGTCATGACGATGCGCCGGGCACGTCTCCCGGCTCTTCACCCCTGACGATCGGAACGCGAACCATGTTGCCCCACTCCGTCCACGAACCGTCGTAGTTGCGGACGCTGGGGTAACCGAGCAGGTGGGTGAGGACGAACCAGGTGTGGCTGGAGCGCTCACCGATGCGGCAGTACGCCACGATGTCGTCGTCGGCGGACACGCCGCCGTAGATCTCGTTCAGTTCACCGCGCGAGCGGAAACGGCTGTCGGGGGCTGCGGCCTTGGCCCACGGAATGCTCAGCGCGCTCGGGATGTGGCCGCCGCGCAGCGCGCCCTCTTCGGGGTAGTCGGGCATGTGGGTGCGTTCGCCGGTGTACTCCTGGGGCGACCGCACGTCGATCAGCGGACCCTTGCCGAGGTGATCGAGCACGTCGTCCTTGAACGCGCGGATCGGGGCGTCGTTGCGCTCGACCACCGGGTAGTCGGTGGGGGAGGTCTCGGGGACGTCGAACGCGGTGTCCCGGTTCTCGGCGATCCACGCGTCGCGGCCGCCGTCGAGGAGGCGGACGTCCTCGTGTCCGAACAGCGTGAACACCCAGAGGGCGTACGCCGCCCACCAGTTGCTCTTGTCGCCGTAGATCACGACGGTGTCGTCGCGGCTGATGCCCTTGCGGCTCATCAGGTCGGCGAACTGCTCGCCGTCGATGTAGTCACGGGTCACCGGATCGTTGAGGTCGAGGTGCCAGTCGACCTTGACGGCGCCCGGGATGTGGCCGACGTCGTAGAGGAGCACGTCTTCGTCCGACTCCACCACCTTGAGGCCGGGTGTGCCCAGATTCGCGGACAGCCACTCCGTCGACACGAGCCGACCGGGATTGGCGTACTCGGCGAAGGACTGGGTGGGATCTGGCGCTACGGGCACGGGTGGGCTCCTGGGGCAGATGCGACGGGGACGGCGTCAATTCTAGGCGGACGCCGGAAGTTCTTCCGACCGGCGTTCACACTTACCTCCCGCGGACGGTGAGGGAGGCCGCAGCGGGCGCGTAGATTCGCACCCGAACGGAGGCCTCATGCCCGACATCTCGACGCGCGCCGACCTGGAACTGCTGCTCCGGCACTTCTACGGCCGGGCATTCGCCGACCCGGTCCTCGAACCGGCCTTCGAGACGCTCGCGGTGATCGGCATCGACGACCACCTGCCCGTCATGTGCGACTTCTGGGAGACGATCCTTCTGCGCACCGGCGTCTACCGCGGCAGCGCGTTCGCCGTGCACCGGGCGCTGCACGGCCGGCACGGATTCACCGACCGGCATTTCGACCGCTGGGTCGAACTGTGGGCGTCCAGCGTCGACGAGTTTTTCGCAGGCGACATCGCGGGGCGGGCCAAGGGCGAGGCAGCCAAGATCGCCGACGCGATGCGGCGACGACTGTTCGAGCCTCCGGCGGTCAGACGACGGGAGTGCCTTCCAGGTTCAGCTGACTGGTGAGCTCCGCGATGGGAGTGACGCCGTTCTCGCAGATGTCGTGCATGATCTCCCGCAACCGCACCAGGAATTCCGTGACCGCCCGGCGTGCCGTCGACGTCTCCGGGAACCGCGACCGCAGCGCGAGACCCCGCTGCGTGCGGGAGATCCAGAACTGCGCGTCGTCCGCGACCGTCACGTTGCTGATGTGGTGTGCGTTCAGCTCGTCGTGATCGTCGGTGCCGGGCAGTCTGCGGTAGTCGATGTACGAGACCATGAACACATCGGTGCGGGTGCGGCGGTATCCGTCACCGAGAGCCTCCCGCACCTGGGCCATCGTCACACCCTTGAGCGTCAGGGCTGTGCGGAACGAGGCGTGGGTGTGCGCCAAGGAGGACTGGAAGTCGCAGTCCGGGGTCATTTCGACCGTCAGCGGCGCGCTCGTCGTGAGCCACCCGATCGCATTGGCCCACTGCGGGTCCTGGCGAATGTGCAGCGGAAACTGCAACGGCATCCGGGAGATGCCGTTGATCGAGTGCACTGCCATGCCCATCGCGGTGAGCGTCCCGGTGAACAGGCTTCCCCCCGAGTCCAGGCAGATTTCCTCGAACCGCTCGGTGTCGGCGGCGTCGAGGAGGGGGCGGACGTCCGCCCCCTGTGGTGCGGGCCTGCCCGCCTCGACACCCAGATCGAGCGGGAAACTGGGCGCGGTGCCGCCGCAGCGTTCGTAGAAGCGTGCCCATTCGCGCACCCGGGGGTCGCCGATTTCGGTGACGGGCGTCTCGGCCTCGAGTTCGCAGTACCGCAGGAAGCTCCCGGGATCGCCGAGTTCCTTCGTCAGGTCCGCTTCCGTGAGTTCGGCCGAGCCGCCGAGCCCGGTGAGTCGCTGGTAGATCTGCCGGAGTTCGCCCAGGGCGATGACGAGCGAGTATCCGTCGACGAGAGTGTGATCGAACGCACTGACCACGGTGTAGTGCGAGTCGCGTTCGATGGTGGCGAACAGGTACGCGGGGAACGTCAGCGGGTCGCACGCCTCGGTGAACCGGTACCGCAGATGGTCCCGGAGCTCGTGTGGCGACGTCGTCACCGAGGCCTCGGACGCGACGACGGTGATGTCCTCGGGGTCGAGATCCACGCGCGCCATCGCGTCCGGGCTCACGTCGAAGCCGGTCTGCAGCGTGTCGTGCCGCCGGATGAAGTGCACCAGTGCCTGCGCGAGAGCATCCCGGTCGAGTCGCCCGGGAAGGTCGAAAGCTGCTGCCATCCAGACGCTTCGGCCGACGCCGTGAGTGCGGGCGGTGTCGAGATGGAATTGCTGGTTGTACGACGGCGGCACCGCGGACGGGGAGACCTTGCCCGGCGCGACGGACCATTCCGTCACCAGGCCGGGTTCGAGCATGTACCGGTCGATCGACGTGACGTGCACTACTCCACCCCTGCGGCAGTCGCGGAGTCCGCCGCAGGCGCGAACGATGTCACCGTGTAATCGCCCTCGCGGGCAACGGTTTTCATGATGTCCGACAACCGCTCCGCGTATGCGGTCACGGACCGGTGCGCCTCGTCGGTATCGGGGTGCGAGACGGCCATCCACGTGCCCTCGAGCATGCGGTTCACCCAGATCGACGCGATCTGCGTGGCCTTGCCCCCGACGATGCCGGTCGCCCGGGTCGACGTGAAACTCTCGGTCTGCGGCAACCGCCTGCCGTCGATGTACGACACGATCGGCGGCGGTGCGAGTGTGGTGGCGTGTTGCGACATCGCGTCGGGGCCGGCCTGAGCGAGCACGGTGTCGATCACCTGCTGCACGGACACCTCGCCGAGCGCCTTGCCGGACCGGTAGGCGTCCTGCGCGCGCTGGGCAAGGCCCGTGAACTTCGTGGCGTCCTCGAGGGCGAACCCGACCGGAATGAGATTGATGAACCACCCCTGGGACCAATAGAACTGCGGGTCGTTGCGGGTGGTGAGCGGCGACAGCGCCATGTAGCGGTCGCGCCCGACCAGTTCGTGTTCGGTGATGGCGAGGGCCGCGAACACGCCGCCGATGAAGTTGGAACCGTGGGCCTTGCACACGGCACCGAACCGCTCGCACTCGTCGGCGTCGGCGAGGTCGAACCGGCTGCCGATGGCCGGTTGGGGTTCGTCGGAAGCGCCGAGGTCGAGGGGAAAGCTCGGGAACGTTCCGCCGTTTCGGGTGAGGTGACCGATCCAGCCGTGGACCTCGGGGGAGGCGAGGGTCAGCGTCGCCGCCTTCTCTCGTTCCCGCCGGCTGTATTCCACGTAACTGCCCGGGTCCGGCAGTTCGGGCTCCACGCCGTCGAGTTCGGCCTGATAGATGGTCCGGGTCTCGGCGAACGTGAGGATCATCGACTGCATGTCGGTGTGCGCGTGATCGACGGCGTGGAACAGGGTGAAGCTGTCCTCGCGCCCGGGAGCCCCGGTGTCGTAGTGCTCGACCACCCCGAACACGAATGCGGGCCAGGCCAGCGCGCTCGTATCGTTCGCGAAGCGCGCGGCGACGTGGTCGCGGACCTGCTCAGGGGTGGTGAGCGTCTCGCCCTCGTGCGCCGTGAGCGCGATGGAGCCGGCGGGCACGACGTGCCGTCGGACGGCATTGGTGGTGTCCGTGGGGTCGGCGTCCGCGTTCTCGAACGAGAACCAGCTGTGCAACGTGTCGTGCCGCAGGACGTAGCGCTCCAGGGTTCGTGTCATCGCGGCGGTGTCGAGGCGGCCGGGGAAGTCGAAGGCGATGCCGATCCACGGGGACTGCGTCTCGCCGTTGTTCGCCGCCAGCCGGGCCCGCCGCAGGTGCCGCTCCTGCATGGTGGTCGGCAGTGCCGGATCCACCGGCGCTTCGGCAGCCGCTCGTGCGCTCGCGTCCGTGACTTTCCACTCGACGACCCGCCCAGGTTCTGGCTTCCAGTGGGTGATCAAGTTCAAGTCCATCGAGCGGCTCCTGGTCGGATTCGAGTTGCGAGTTCGGTCGGGTGTGGCACGGACTTTCTCGCAACAGGATGCGGCACCGAGTGCCTTACCGCGAGAGGTAGAGAAGTATGAGACTGATTACAGGTCGGTCCCGGTCCAGTCAAGTGTCGGGCAAAAGGGTTCCACGCTGCAAGTTCTTCGCGTAACATCCAGCAACCTTTGAACAACCTCACAGCATTCCGTGAGGTTCGAGCCGCTAGCCTGTCCGGATGCCTGTGACTCAGCGTGACGCACTCTATCGAGGCGAACTCGGTCGCTGGGTCCCGTGGCTGGGTCTGGCCACCAGTCTCGCCGCCGTGTTCATGCAACTCCTGGACGCCACCATCGTCAACGTCGCGCTTCCGAGCATCGCGGTCGATCTCGGCGCCTCGGTGTCGGCGCAGTTGCTGATGGTGAGCGTCTACACGCTCTCGTTCGCATGTTCGCTGATCACAGCGGCGCGGCTGGGGGATCTGCTCGGCCGACGACGGGTCTTCCTCACCGCACTGGCCGTCTTCATCGTTGCCTCTCTGCTCTGCGGACTGGCCCAGTCGCCGACCGCTCTCGTCGTGTCGCGGGCGTTGCAGGGCCTCGCGGCGGGGTCGATGTCGGCTCAGACGTTCGCCATCATCTCGGGACTGTTTCCGAAACGCTCGCACCCGCGCGTGTTCGGAATCTACGGCGCGACCATCGGGCTCGCCACGATCTGCGGTCCGCTCGTCGGCGGACTTCTCATCCAGTGGGATCTCTTCGACTGGGGTTGGCGGCTGATCTTCTTCGTCAATCTCCCGATCGGGCTCGCGGCCCTGGTCCTCGGCTACTTCTATCTCGTCGACGCGAAGCCCGACGGAATCCGCCGGCTCGACGTGGGCGGCGCCGTGCTGTCGGCGCTCGGGCTGTTCCTCCTGATCTTTCCGCTCGCGGAGGGCCGGGAACGCGGCTGGCCGACGTCGCTCGTGGTGATGCTGCTGTGTTCGGTGCCGGTCCTGATCGCGTTCGTCGTCCACGAGTGGCGGCTCGGGCGCCGCGGCGGCGACCCGGTCCTGCGCCTCGAACTGTTCACCGACCGCGCGTTCTCGCTCGGCGCGGCCATCGCGTTCGTGTTCTTCGGGACGCTCACGTCGTTGATCTTCACCATCTCCCTCACCCTGCAGTTCGGGTTCGGGTTCTCACCGCTCAGGGCCGGGGTGATGACGCTGCCGTGGGCGCTGGGGACCGGGCTCGCCGCGCTGGCCTCCGCTGCCGTGTATCGGCGCATCGGCAACCTCGTCCTGCCTCTCGGGATGCTGCTCTTCGCCGGCTCCCTCATCGTGCTGGCGGCGCAACTGCAGCACGAGGGCACCGATCCGCGGTGGTCGGCGCTGGCCGGTCCGCTGTTCATCGGGGGAGCCGGGCTCGGGCTGTTCGTGGCACCGCTCCAGACGGCGATCCTCGCGACCGTGCAACCGCAGAACGCCGGGTCGGTGTCGGGGCTGCTCCCGACCGTGCAGCAGGTGGGTAGTTCGATCGGCCTCGCGGTGATCGGCGTCGTGTTCTTCAACCTCGTCGCGACGCAGTCGGCGGACGCGGTGCAAGCCGAGCGGCCCGCGTTGACCGCGCAACTCGCCGAGGCCGGGGTGCCGCCGGCGCTGATCCCGCGGGCCGAGGACACGTTCGTGCGCTGCGCGACGGAGCAACTCGGGTCCACGTCCCCGATGAAGGTGCCCGACGAATGCCGTTCGCCGGCGTCCGGGGGTGCGGCGCTCGGCGCCGCTCAGCAGCAGATCGCCGACTCCGCGGTGGTAGCCGCACGGGAGTCGACCCGATCAGCGGCAGGCGAGGCGTTTCTCCAGGCAGAGCGCCGCATCCTCTGGATCATCGCGGCGGTGGCGGCGGCTATCGGTGTGGCGTCGTTGACGCTTCCGCGCCGGAATCTGTCGGTCGACGAACAGTCAGTCGACGCGGCCTGACGACGCCCACAACTCGGCGACGCCGACCCCGACCTCCGCGAGCAACCTCCGGACGAGCGGCAGACCGATCCCGATCACGCTGGACGGGTCGCCCTCGATGCGGTCCACGAACCAGCCCCCGAGGCTGTCCAGGGTGAACGCGCCCGCGACCTGCAGCGGTTCCCCGGTCGCGAGGTAGGCCTCCAGATCGGCGTCCGGCGGGCTCGCGAAATGGACGACGGTGGCGCTGTGATCGTGTGCGTCACCCACCACCGCGCCCTCCGCGATCCGCAGGACGCTGTGCCCGGTGAGCAGGGTCGCGCTACGGCCGGCCATCGACGACCACCGCGCGCGGGCGACGTCGACGGTTCCGGGTTTGCCTTGCAGGGACCCGTCGATCAGCAACATGGAGTCGCATCCGACGACGACGGCGTCCGAGATCCCGTCCCGTGCGAGAACAGGGAGGACGTCGCTCGCCTTGGCGCGGGCCAGTTCGGTGACGACGTGCTCGGGGGCTGCGTCGGCACCGAGTGCCGCGATGACGGCATCCTCGTCGACTCCGGAGACTCGCACGACCGGCTCCACCCCGGCGCTGCGCAGAACAGCCAGCCGCGCCGGGGAAGCCGAGGCGAGAACGAAGGATGTCACCGGATCCTGATCAACGCCGGTACGCGGACACGTTCGGGAACGCGTACGGCGAGAACGGGGCGACACTCCGGTGCATCCGCGTGGGAGCGCCCCAGGACTCGGGCGGTACGTGCGAATCCGGTTCACCGCTGCCGGCGGCGGCGACCGCGGACAGCACCGCGACGAGCGCAGCGATCTCCTCGTCGGACGGTGAGCCCTTGACCACCTTCAGGAAAGGCTGACGGGCCGCGTCGGCGGCGGTGCCGTCCGTGTCACCCGGCAGGTCGGTGGCCGCACCCTTCGCGAGCGTGGTGTCCGCTGCGGAACCGTTGACTGACGCCGTCGCGTCCGAACCTGTCTCGGTGCGCACGTCGTCGTCGGTGATAGCGGTCATAGGGGGATGTTCCCATGCTTCTTGGGCGGGAGGGTGACCATTTTGCGTTCGAGAAGGCGCAGGGCGGCCACGATCTGTCCGCGGGTGTGGGACGGGGGGATGACGGCGTCGACGTAGCCGCGTTCGGCGGCGACGTACGGGTTGACGAGGGTGTCTTCGTATTCCTGTTGCAGTTGCAGGCGCAGGGCGTCGACGTCGTCGCCGTTCTTGGCGGCCTCGAGGAGGCGTTTGCGGTAGACGAAGCCGACGGCGCCGGAGGCGCCCATGACGGCGATCTGGGCGGTGGGCCAGGCGAGGTTGACGTCGGCGCCCATGTGCTTGGAGCCCATCACGTCGTAGGCGCCGCCGTAGGCCTTGCGGGTGATGACGGTGATCTTCCCGACGGTGGCCTCGCCGTAGGCGTAGAGCAGTTTCGCGCCGCGGCGGATGATGCCGTTGTATTCCTGGTCGGTGCCGGGCAGGAAGCCGGGGACGTCGACGAGGGTGATGATGGGGACGTTGAACGCGTCGCAGGTGCGCACGAAGCGGGCGGCTTTTTCGGAGGCGTCGATGTCGAGGCAGCCGGCGAACACGGTGGGCTGGTTGGCGACGATCCCGACGCTACGGCCGTCGACGCGGCCGAAGCCGACGACGATGTTGCCGGCGCGTTCGGCCTGGACCTCGAGGAATTCGTCGTCGTCGAGGATGCGGCGGATGACCTCGTGCATGTCGTAGGGCTGGTTCGCCGAGTCCGGGATGAGGGTGTCGAGTTCGAGGTCCTCGGCGGTGAGGGAGTCGTCGATGGATCCGGTGATCGGGTCGGTGGGCAGCATCCGGGGGGCCGCGGCCTGATTGTTGCTGGGCAGGTAGGACAGCAGGTCCTTGACGTAGTCGAGGGCGTCTTGTTCGCCGGAGGCGACGTAGTGGGCGACGCCGGATTTGACCATGTGGGTGTGCGCGCCACCGAGGTCTTCCATGGTGACGTCTTCGCCGGTGACGGTTTTGATGACGTCGGGGCCGGTGACGAAC
This sequence comes from Rhodococcus mengyinensis, assembly GCF_048381435.1. Taxonomy (NCBI): domain Bacteria; kingdom Bacillati; phylum Actinomycetota; class Actinomycetes; order Mycobacteriales; family Nocardiaceae; genus Rhodococcus; species Rhodococcus mengyinensis. The sequence goes on from NZ_JBLWIT010000124.1 coordinate 12,093, forward strand.
ATCTGGGAGGTCTGGTCGACCATGACGACGAAGTCGGTCAGGGCGGGGGAGTAGACGTGGCCGCCGGCGGCGGGGCCCATGATCAGGGAGATCTGCGGGATCACCCCGGAGGCCTGGACGTTGCGGTGGAAGATTTCGCCGTAGAGGCCGAGGGAGACGACGCCTTCCTGGATGCGGGCGCCGGCGCCTTCGTTGATGCCGATCAGGGGGCGCCCGGTCTTGAGGGCGAGGTCCATGACCTTGACGATTTTTTCGCCGTAGATTTCGCCGAGGGAGCCGCCGAAGACGGTGGCGTCCTGGGAGAACACGCAGACGTCGCGGCCGTCGACGGTGCCGTAGCCGGTGACGACGCCATCGCCGACGGGGCGGTTGTCGGCGAGGCCGAAGTTCACCGAGCGGTGTCGGGCGAGGGCGTCGAGTTCGACGAAGCTGCCGTCGTCGAGCAGGGCGGTGATGCGTTCGCGGGCGGTGAGCTTGCCCTTGGCGTGGACCTTCTCGACCGCGGCTTCACCGCTCGGGTGCTGCGCCTCGGCCTGACGATTACGCAGGTCGGCGAGCTTTCCCGCCGTCGTGTGAATATCGGGCGT
>NZ_JBLWIT010000125.1:0-92982 GCF_048381435.1 Rhodococcus mengyinensis
AAGGTGCTCGTCGCGAACCGCGGTGAGATTGCAGTGCGGGTGATCCGGGCCGCAGCCGATGCCGGCCTGGCCAGCGTCGCCGTCTACGCCGAACCCGACGCCGACGCCCCGTTCGTGCGCCTGGCCGACGAAGCATTCGCCCTCGGCGGGCAGACCTCCGCCGAGTCCTACCTGGTGTTCGACAAAATTTTGGACGCCGCCGCCAAGTCCGGCGCCGACGCCATCCACCCCGGCTACGGCTTCCTCTCCGAGAACGCCGACTTCGCGCAGGCCGTGATCGACGCCGGCCTGATCTGGATCGGCCCCTCCCCGCAATCGATCCGCGACCTCGGCGACAAGGTCACCGCCCGCCACATCGCCGAAAAGGCCAAGGCCCCGATGGCCGCCGGCACCAAGGACCCCGTCAAGAACGCCGACGAGGTCGTCGCCTTCGCCAAGGAATACGGGGTCCCCGTCGCCATCAAGGCCGCGTTCGGCGGGGGCGGGCGCGGCATGAAGGTCGCCCACACCATCGAGGAAATCCCCGAACTGTTCGACTCCGCCACCCGCGAGGCCGTCGCCGCGTTCGGCCGCGGCGAATGCTTCGTCGAACAGTATCTGGACAAGGCCCGCCACGTCGAAGCCCAGGTCATCGCCGACCAGCACGGCAACGTCATCGTCGCCGGCACCCGCGACTGCTCCCTGCAACGCCGCTTCCAGAAACTCGTCGAGGAGGCCCCCGCCCCGTTCCTCACCGACGACCAACGCCACCGCATCCACACCTCCGCCAAGGCCATCTGCAAAGAGGCCGGCTACTACGGCGCCGGCACCGTCGAATACCTCGTCCAGGGCGACACCGTCTCCTTCCTCGAGGTCAACACCCGCCTGCAGGTCGAACACCCCGTCACCGAGGAAACCGCCGGCATCGACCTGGTCCTGCAACAGTTCAAGATCGCCAACGGCGAACACCTCGACCTCACCGAGGACCCCACCCCCCGCGGCCACGCCTTCGAATTCCGCATCAACGGCGAGGACGCCGGCCGCGGCTTCCTGCCCGCCCCCGGCCCGGTCACCAAGTTCGTGCCCCCCACCGGCCCCGGCGTCCGGATGGACTCCGGCGTCGAAACCGGCTCGGTGATCGGCGGCCAGTTCGACTCCATGCTCGCCAAACTCATCGTCACCGGCGCCACCCGCGACGAGGCCCTGGCCCGCGCCCGCCGCGCCCTCGCCGAATTCCAGGTCGAAGGACTGGCCACGGTCATCCCGTTCCACCGGGCCATCGTCTCCGACCCCGCCTTCATCGGCGACGGCACCTCATTCGACGTCTACACCAAGTGGATCGAAACCGAATGGGACAACCAGATCGAACCGTTCACCGGCACCCAGCCGATCGACGAGGACGAGACCGGGCCCCGGCAGAACGTCGTCGTCGAGGTCGGCGGCCGCCGCGTCGAGGTGTCCCTGCCCGGCCAGTTCACCCTCGGCACCGGCGCCGGTGCCGCGGCCGGGGCGGTCCGCAAGAAGCCCAAGGCCCGCACCCGCGGCGGCGCTCACGGCGGCGCCGCCTCCGGTGACGCCGTCACCGCCCCCATGCAGGGCACCGTCGTCAAGGTCGCCGTCGAAGAAGGCCAACAAGTCGCCGAGGGCGACCTCATCGCCGTCCTCGAGGCCATGAAGATGGAAAACCCCGTCAACGCCCACAAGGCCGGCGTCGTCACCGGCCTCGCCGTCGAACCCGGCGCCGCCATCACCCAGGGCACCGTCCTCGCCGAACTGAAATAGGCGCCTGCACCACTCGTGAGTCCTTCTCGGCCCCCGGGGTCGAGAAGGACTCACAGTAGTCTGTACGCATGTCTGACGTTCCCGAGATCCGCATCGGCACTGCCGAACGCGAGCAGGCCCTGAACGTGTTGAGCGAACATTTCGCGGCGGGCCGTCTGACGGTCCCCGAATTCGACGAGCGCAGTCTCGCGGTCACGAATGCCACCACCCGCGGCGAGCTCGATCGAGTGTTCACCGACCTCCCCGCGACCGCGGTCGGCACGCCCGCCAAAGCCGAATCGGCCGGTGCCGACAACGACCAGAACTGGCGTCGCATCGTGATGTCGGTGATCCCGCTCGTCGCTCTCGTGCTGTTCTTCGTCGTTCCTGTCGACAACAGCTGGCTGTTCTTCCTGATGATCCCTGCCGCCGGCGCCATCCTGTTCGGCACCCGCGACGACCGCCACGGCCGGGATCGCCGCCGAGACCGGGACCGCTGACGTGGAACCTGTCGAGGTCAATGCGGGTGGCTGGTACCTGCGCGCGCTGCGGGCGGACGAACGGGTCGACGATCGTCCGGCGCTCGCGGACGGTGGAATCACCGAACCCGAGTACGTCGCCCGCCGCACCGCGCAGTGGCTGAGCGACGAGCACTATTCGTGGGCGATCTGCCAGCCCAACACCGGCGAACTGCTCGCCGAGGTGGGGCTCACTCCGTCCGGGGACTCCGCCACCCTCACCGGCTGGGCGCGCACCGGCCACGAAGACGCGCTCGCGAGCGGATCGGATGCGGTGCAACGGTTTGCGGAGGGAGCGTTGGGGTTGACGGTCCAGCGGTGAGTATGCGATCCGTTCCGGTGGCAGCCCTCACCGTGCTGGCACTGGTCATGCTGCTGTCCCCGGCGTCCGCGACGCCGTCGGGTCCCGAGCATGCCGACAAGGTGGTGCACGCCCTGCTGTTCGCGGCGCTGGCGGCCGCCTCGCGGTATGCGCTCCTGACGCCACGGATCACCGTGCTCTGGCTCGCGGCGTTCGCGGTGATCACCGAGATTCTGCAGGGCGTGCTTCCGATCGGCCGGCACGGATCGGTCTGGGATCTCTGCGCCGACATGGTCGGTGTGGCGCTCGGCTTGTCCGCTCAGTCCGCGATCATGCGCTCCCGCAGCAGGGTCTGAACCCCGGCGTCGAGGCCGAGTCCGTCGGAGAAGTACCGCTCGACGGTCCCGTACTGCTCCCGCATGACGGCCAGGGACACCTCCAGATACTGCTCGCGGACTCCGAGCACGGGCTCGAGCAACGCCGGATCTCCACCCGCGTCGACGAACTTCTCGAACACGCCCGCGAACGACGGAAGCAGGAGTTCGTTGGTCAGCAGGTAGTCGTGGAACACGTCTTCCTCGCTGACTCCGAGGAGCAGCAGCAGTGCCGCCGTGGCCCATCCTGTCCGGTCCTTGCCGGTGGTGCAGTGCACGAGGGCAGGCGTGTTGTCGTTCGAGGCCAGGCCGCCGAACAACTCCCGGTACGAGGAGACCGCGCTCGGCATCATGACGAAGTCGCGGTAGCTGCCCTCGAAGTATTCGATCGCGCGCCCGCCGCCGAGTTCCCGTTCGGCGATCATCGGGTCGGCGATCACCTGGAGCATCTGCGCGGGAATCGACCGGATCCCCTTGTCGGCCAGGACGTCCAACGCGACGGCGCGGGCCCCGTCCGGGAGTGTGTCGGGTGCCGCGTCACGCTCGTCCGCGGTGCGCAGGTCGTACACCGTCCGGATCCCGAGGCCGTCGAGCAGCGGCATGTCCGTGTCCGTGACCCGGCTGAGATCGGTCGAACGGAAGTACACGCCGGTGCGTACTTTCGCGCCGTCCCGGGTTCGGTAGCCACCGACGTCTCGCAGATTGGGCACGGACGTGAGCGGTATCGGCGTCATGCGTCGACGGTACCGCCCAGCACTCGGGCCAGTGCATCCACGGCGGCGTCGAGTTCGGCGGTCGTCACCGTCAGAGGTGGGCGGAACCTGATCCCGCGCTTGCCGGTCGGCAGGATCAGCACCCGCTCCCGGTCCCTGAGGTCGGCGACGACGCGGTCCCGCCGCTGCGGGGTGGGGAGCGTGATGGCGCACATGAGGCCGCGTCCCCGCGGCTCGGTCACCTCGGCGTTCGCGCGTGCGAGTTCCCGCAGTCGTTCGAGGAGATGCGCCCCGGTCATCCGGGCTCGGTCGACGAGCCTGTCCTCCTCTACGATCTCGAGGATCCGGCGGGACCGCACCATGTCGGTGAGGTTGCCACCCCAGGTGGAGTTGATCCGGGAGCTCACGGCGAACACGTTGTCGGGGATGTCGTCCACCCGGCCGCCGGCCATGATGCCGCAGACCTGAGTCTTCTTGCCGAACGCGACGACGTCCGGGTGCACTCCCAACTGCTGGTACGCCCAGGCGGTGCCGGTGAGACCGCACCCGGTCTGCACCTCGTCGAATATGAAGAGGGCGTCGTTCTCCCGGCAGAGCGCCTCCATCGCCTGGAAGAACTCCGGGCGGAAGTGGTGGTCGCCGCCCTCACCCTGGATCGGTTCGGCGATGAAACACGCCACGTCCGAGGGGTTCTCGGCGAACGCGCGCCGCGCCTGGTTCAGCGCGTGGCGCTCGGCTTCCACGACGTCCCGCCCGTCCGTGAGGTATGGGGAGTCGATGCGCGGCCAGTCGAACTTGGGGTACCGCGCCACCTTGCCGGGCTCGGTGTTGGTCAGCGACATGGTGTATCCACTGCGCCCGTGGAACGCCTCGGTCAGATGGAGCACCTTCGTGCCGAGCGCCGGGTCGAGGCCTCGGCTCTCGTTGAGCCTGCTCTTCCAGTCGAACGCCACCTTCAGAGCGTTCTCGACGGCGAGTGCGCCACCGTCGATGAAGAAGAGATGCGGCAGTGCGGGATCGCCCAGCACCCGGGCGAACGTCTCGACGAACCGTGCCATCGGGACGGTATAGATGTCGGAGTTGCTCGGTTTGTTGATCGCCGCCGCTGCCAGTTCCCGGCGAAAGGCGTCGTCCTCGGCCAGCGCCGGATGGTTCATCCCCAGCGCCGACGAGGCGAAGAATCCGAACATGTCCAGATAGCTGGTGCCGTCCCGCTGGTCGACGAGATGCGTACCGCGTGAGCGTTCCAGGTCGAGCACCAGGTCGAAACCGTCGACCAGAATGCGCTCGCGCAGCACGTCGTGCACCTGGCTCGCCGGCAGCTCGCCCCCATCTCCGGTAAATCGCATCGCTGTGCTCATACCGAGAGATTACGTCAAAATTCCTGTGAACCGGCGACGATTCAGCAACATATCCGGAACAGAGCTCACCTGTCGTAAAATGTTTGCAAGATGATGGTGCTGCGCGTGTGTACGTTGGCGGTGGCACGGATCTCCTGCAGCAGGTGTTCCAGCTCCCGTGGGGAGGCGACGCGCACCAGCAGCACGTAGCTCTCCTCCCCCGCGACCGAGTGACACGCTTCGATCGCGGGGAGGTTCCGCAACCGGGCGGGGGCATCGTCGGGCTGCGACGGATCGAGAGGGGTGATCGCGACGAATGCGGACAGACCGTGCCCGAGCGCATCCGGATCGATCTTCGCGGTATACCCGCGGATCACTTTGCGGGCCTCGAGCCTGCGCACCCTGGACTGCACGGCGGAGATCGACAGCCCCGCCTTCTCGGCGAGTGTCGCCAGAGTCGCCCGGCCGTCGGCCACCAACTCCTGCATCAGTACCCGATCGATGTCGTCGAGAGGAGTATGGGGTGCGTCGCTACGAAAAGAATCCACCACCAGCGCAGGCTAGCCCAGCGGAGGTGCCTCATGGTCGAAACGTCAGAGCTCCGCGCCCGCGTTGCCCGGGCGCGGAAGCCGAACGCGAGACGAGGGCGCCGGCGTACTTCACCCACCGACCGCGCCTCGCCGAGACACTCCGCCGGCCCGTGCACGACCCGTTCACGCTCCACCGACAGCAGCAGGATCGAACCCGAGAGAGGACAGCATCGTGAACCTTCCCGCCCCCGAGGAGTTGTGCCGACGCGCCGAGGAAGCACTGATCCGGTGCGGCGCCGAGATCACCGACGCCGGTGGACCGCTCGTCGCGCGCACCCCGATCACCGGGACCGAACTGCGCACGGTGACCGCGAGCAGCGCGGACGACGTGGACCGGGCGATCACCGCGGCGCACGAGGCCTTTCTCGAGTGGCGTACCGTCCCCGCACCCCAGCGCGGCGCGGTGGTGCGTCGCCTGGGTCAGCTTCTGACGGAACACAAGACGGATCTGGCGGAACTCGTCACCCTCGAGGCGGGCAAGATTCCGTCCGAGGCGCAGGGCGAAGTGCAGGAGATGATCGACATCTGCGAATTCGCGGTCGGTCTGTCACGCCAGTTGTACGGCAGGACGATGGCGTCGGAACGTCCGGGACACCGGCTGATGGAGACGTGGCACCCGCTGGGAGTCGTCGGGGTGATCTCCGCATTCAACTTCCCCGTGGCCGTGTGGTCGTGGAACACCGCCGTCGCGCTGGTCTGCGGCGACACGGTGGTGTGGAAGCCGTCGGACCGGACTCCGCTCACCGCAATCGCCTGCGATGCACTGCTGGCGCGCGCTGCCCGCGACGTCGGTGCACCCGCGGGGATCCATGCCCTGGTCCAGGGCGCGGGGGACGTCGGTGAGCGTCTCGTCGACGATGCACGCGTGGCTCTGGTCAGCGCCACCGGGTCGGTGCGGATGGGTCGCGCCGTGGGTCCGCGCGTCGCCGCGCGGTTCGGCAAATGCCTGCTCGAACTGGGCGGCAACAACGCAGCGGTGGTGGCCCCGTCCGCCGATCTCGACCTTGCCGTGCGGGGAATCGTCTTCTCCGCCGCGGGCACCGCGGGCCAGCGCTGCACGTCACTGCGCCGGCTGATCGTGCACTCGTCCGTCGCCGACGAACTGGTGCAGCGCATCTCTTCGGCGTACGGCCAGTTAAAGGTCGGGAATCCGTTCGACGACGGCGTCCTCGTCGGTCCGCTGGTGAACGGCTCCGCGTTCGAGGCCATGCAGACCGCGTTGGACAAGGCCCGCGCCGACGGCGGGACCGTCGTCTGCGGCGGCGAACGCAGCGGAGGTAGCGACTCCGCCTACTACGTCTCGCCCGCCCTCGTCCGGATGCCCGCGCAGACGTCGGTGGTGCAGGAGGAAACGTTCGCACCGATCCTCTACGTCCTCACCTACGACGACTTCGATCAGGCGATCGCGTTGCACAACGAAGTACCCCAAGGCCTCTCGTCGTCGATCTTCACCACCGATCAGCGGGAGGCCGAGAGATTCCTTGCGGCAGACGGTTCCGACTGCGGCATCGCGAACGTCAACATCGGCACGTCGGGTGCGGAGATCGGCGGGGCGTTCGGCGGCGAGAAGGAGACGGGCGGCGGACGCGAGTCCGGATCCGACGCATGGAAGGCGTACATGCGTCGCGCGACGAACACCGTCAACTACTCCGATCGACTCCCGCTCGCGCAGGGGGTGGAGTTCACCTGATCGGCGGCGTCGACCGGCTACTCTCGGGGCGTGAGCAACTGGACCGAGATGGCGCGTGAGATTGCCGAGAACGTGTTGTTCCCGGTGGCCGACAGCGTCGATGCCGACGGCGAGATTCCCGACAGTCACTTCGAGACTCTCGCCGCCGACGGCTTCTACGGACTCGCGGCACCGGGCGAAGAAGGTGTGACACCGTCGGTGCTGGTCGACGTGATGGAGACGTTGTGCGGTGGTTGCCTCGCGACGGCGTTCACGTGGATGCAGCATCACGGCGTCGTCGCCGGTCTCGCCGCGTCCCCGAACACTGCCCTGCAGGATCGCTATCTCGACGGACTCGTCGACGGCACCGTGCGGGCCGGTGTCGCCCTGGCCGGCGCGATTCCCGTCCCGCCCACGCTGTGGGCACGCAGCGTCGACGACGGCTATGTGCTCGACGGGGTGTCGCCGTTCGTCACCGGCTGGGGCATCGTCGATCTGCTTCAGGTGTCGGCGCGCGACGAATTCGACGACTCCATCGTGCACGTCATCATTCCCGCACAACCACTTCGGGGACTCGCCGCCGAGGAACTCCCGCTGATCGCGGCCCGCGGGTCCAACACCGTCCGGTTGAAATTCGACGGGCTCGCCGTGCCACGCGATCTGGTGAGTGCCGTCGTCTCCCCCGAGGATTTCGCGAAAAGCCAGCTGTTCGGGTCGTGGATCAACGGGTGCATGGCTATGGGGATCACCCGGCGGGCGATCAGCGAACTGGAGGCTCTCGGCGTCGACGCCGACCCGTTCGAAGAGCAGGCCGCCCGGGCACGACTCGACCTCAACGCCGCCCTCGAAGGCCGGGCGGAGATCGCCGAAGCACGGGCCCGCGCTTCGGAACTCGCCATCCGCACCGCCACCGCCCTCGTCACAGCGAAGGGCAGCTCGTCACTGCTCGCCGGGAACACCGCCGAACGTCTGATGCGTGAAGCCACCTTCACGCTCGTCGCGGCGGGACGTCCGGCGATCAAGTCGGCGTTGCTGGAGCGCCTCGGCCGCGACTAGCGGGTGCGGACCCGCAGATCACCGAACAGCGAGTACGACACGATGCGGATCGTCGGGGCTCCAGGCCCGGGATCCTGTGCACCGGCGTCGAGTTCGCGGTCGCCGAAGAGGTCGAAACCACCCACCTCGACATGCACGCCCTCCGGAACGGTGACGGTGCTGTCACCGAACAGTGTGACGAGTGTGATCGTCGACGTGCGGGCGCCGATCACGGCCGACCGGAGGTCGAGCTTCACGTCCCCGAACACGAGCAGGGCCAGTGTCTTCACGGCGAGCGACCAGCGGCCGGAACGCTTGGTGTCGCCGAAGACGCTCGACGTCGGCGTCGCGAGACCAGACGATCGCGGCGTGCTCCGAATACTCCTCCCTCCACCGTAGCTGTCGGTGCCCTCGTCTACGGTCTGACGGCTACACCCGTGACACACCGCCCCTTCGACCGAAGCGAGACAACGTGTTCAGGATGATCCGCGCAGTTGCTCTGGCGCTGCTCGCTGTGGGCGCCTACGTGGTGGTCTCCGAGCACGAGCCCGCCACCGTCGAGTTGCCGTCGCCGTCGTTCGTTCCGGCGACGCCGGAACTCACGACAGTGTGAGGGGCGGCGCACGGTGAGGGCACTCCGCCCGCGGCTCGTGCCCGGTCGCGGGCTTTCCGACGAGCGCGAGCGATCAGCTCACCGGCGTGATGTCGGTGATTGATTCGTGGGTTTCTGACCGGGTCGATGTGCGGTGGTGGAATCCATTCGGTGCGCCCCGCATACGTGTCACCGGCTGGCGGGCTGGTGGTCGCCCAGCCTGTAGGCCCGTCGTGGACCTGGGCGTGGCAGGCATCGCACGCGAGCGTCAGTGAGTCGATGTCGGTGTATCCGCCGTTGCGCCACTCCTGCACGTGGTGCACCGCGCACATGCTGGCCGGGGCCGCGCAACCAGGTCGTGTGTATCCGCCTTCGGCGGCGATGAGAGCGAGGCGTTGATCCGCGCTTGCCACTCGTCGGCGCCGTCCCAGATGCAGGGGCCGGCCGTCGTGGTCGAACAGAACGAGCACCGGGTGGGCGCGCTCGGCGAGCTTCAACGCGTCGCCGAGGGGAAGGAGTCCGCCGGTGGCCGTGGTGGTCACGCCGCCCGCCGCCTTCTCGAGTTGGTCGAGGGTCATGGTGATGATCACCGTGACGGGCAGACCCCGATGCCGGCCCAAGATCCCGGATTCCAGCATGACCCGGAATATCGCGCTGAGGGCGTCATGGTTTCTCTGAGCAGCAGTGCGAGTGTCACGCGCTGCTGCCGCTACCAGTGCTTCACGGTCGATCGACGGATTCTCGGCGTCGCCGGACGGTGACTCCGGGTCGTCCGGGTTCTTCATGCCGGGGCGAGCCCATTTCGCGAGAACCGGGTCGAGCGGAGCGCGCGCTGTGGGGACGAGCTCACCGGAGATCTTCGACATCAGTTCGGAATCTTGACGGCCCAACGAAACACCACGCCGCCGAGAGCGATCACGATCGTCACCCAGGTTTCCGTCGGGATCGAGATGAGCGAGGAGGCGGTGGCCGGCACTCTCGACATCTTCGGGCGTACCTCCTCTCGCACACTGCGCCAGGATCGACTCAGCCAATGCGACGTCGGCGTTGGTGACCGCATGCGGGATCTTTCGCATGATTTTCCGGATTACGCGTGCATGGTCGGCACCGATGTCGCCATCCCGTTGCGCGGATGCGGTTTCCGGCAGCGCTGCCTCCATCTGCTCGCCCGAAGTTGTATGAAACAGACCGAGGTGGCGGGCGGCCGCTACCCGTGCCGACGCGTCTGCCGCCGACACGCGCAGCACCTCGACCAGGAGCTTGTTCAGTGAGTTGCAACCGAGCGTCGCGGGTAACGAGCGTTCGGCACACTCGACGATCAGCCGCAGCGAGACTGCACCGGCGCGGCGGAGGGACTTCTCGAGCTGCTGCATGATCAGCACCACATCAGAATCCGACACAGCATCGAGGTCTGCGTCGAGCAGGCCTGACACGGCATCGTCCAACGCAGTCAGGTGTTCCATCACCTGATCTGCCGCCAACCCCCCGGTCGAACTCATGTGCGAACAATACTGCGCCACACTGACACATTCGCCGATCGGGATTGTGGACTGCACGGTATGTTCCCGCTGCCTGTCGTACCCCCGGTGCACTATGGAACGGTGACCGACGTCCTGGGCAGGTTTTCCGCTGCCACCCGCGAGTGGTTCGACGGCGCCTTCCCGGCGCCGACGGCCGCGCAGCTCGGTGCGTGGGAGTCGATCGCCAGCCGCGCGCACACGCTCGTCGTGGCCCCGACCGGTTCGGGCAAGACGCTGTCCGCGTTCCTGTGGTCCCTCGACCAACTCGCCGCCACCGACGGAAAGGACCGCAAGACCAGGGTCCTCTACATTTCCCCGCTCAAGGCCCTGGGTGTCGACGTCGAACGCAACCTGCGCGCCCCGCTCGTCGGGATCACGCAGACGGCCAAGCGGCTCGGGCTCTCGCCGCCGGAGATCTCGGTGGGGGTCCGCTCCGGCGACACACCGGCAGGCGACCGGCGCGCCCTGATCAAGAATCCGCCCGACATCCTCATCACCACCCCCGAGTCGCTGTTCCTCATGCTCACATCCGCCGCGCGTGAGACGCTGACCCAGGTCGACACGGTCATCGTCGACGAGGTGCACGCGGTGGCCGGCACCAAGCGCGGCGCCCACCTGGCCCTGTCGCTCGAACGCCTCGACCAGCTTCTCGCCACCCCGGCGCAGCGCATCGGGCTGTCGGCGACGGTGCGCCCGCACGAGGAGGTCGGCCGGTTCCTGTCCGGTTCGGCGCCCATCCGGATCGTCGCACCGCCGTCGCCGAAGACGTTCGACCTCACCGTGCAGGTGCCGGTCGAGGACATGACCGAACTCGGCCTCGCCGAACCCGCCGAGGGTTCCGCGTCGGCGACCCCGCAGGCGGGGTCGATCTGGCCGCACGTCGAGGAACAGATCGTCGACCTCGTCCTCGCGCACCGGTCGTCCATCGTGTTCGCCAACTCGCGGCGCCTCGCCGAGCGCCTGACCGCTCGGCTCAACGAGATCTACGCCGAACGCGCCGGGACCGCCGTCGACAAGAACCCGAAACCGGCCTCGCAGATCGGCACGCCGTCCGAGGTCAATTTCGGCGCGGACCCCCTGCTCGCCCGCGCCCACCACGGATCGGTCAGCAAGGACCAGCGGGCCCTCATCGAGGACGACCTGAAGTCGGGGCGACTGCGATGCGTGGTCGCGACGAGCAGCCTCGAACTCGGAATCGACATGGGCGCGGTCGATCTGGTGATCCAGGTCGAGGCACCACCGTCGGTGGCGAACGGCCTGCAACGGGTCGGCCGCGCCGGACACCAGGTCGGGGAGATCTCCCGGGGTGTCGTGTTCCCGAAGCACCGCACCGACCTCGTGCACTGTGCCGTCACCGTCGAGCGCATGGTCACCGGGAAGATCGAGGCGCTCGCCGTCCCCGCCAACCCGCTCGACATCCTCGCCCAGCACACGGTGGCGGCCACCGCACTCGAACCGCTCGACGTGGACGACTGGTTCGAGACGGTCCGGCGCAGCGGTTCCTTCGCGACGCTGCCGCGCTCGGCGTACGAGTCCACCCTCGACCTTCTCGCGGGCCTCTACCCGTCCGACGAGTTCGCCGAGCTCAGGCCCCGCCTCGTCTGGGACCGCGAGGCCAACACACTCACGGGACGCCCCGGCGCGCAGCGGCTGGCGGTCACGTCCGGCGGCGCCATCCCCGACCGCGGTCTGTTCACGGTCTACATGGTCGGCGAGAAGGCATCTCGCGTCGGCGAACTCGACGAGGAGATGGTGTACGAATCGCGGGTCGGCGACGTCTTCGCACTCGGGGCCACCAGCTGGCGGATCGAGGAGATCACGTTCGACCGGGTGCTGGTCAGCCCCGCCTACGGGCAGCCGGGACGGCTGCCGTTCTGGCACGGAGACGGCCTCGGCAGGCCGGCGGAACTGGGCGAGGCGCTGGGACAATTCCTGCGGGAGATCTCACTCGGGCACGAGACCGAGGTGCAGGAACGCTGCCGCACCGGCGGGCTCGACGACAACGCCACGAACAATCTCGTTCAGCTCGTCGCCGAGCAGAAGACCGCCACCGGGCAGGTCCCCACCGACCGCACCCTGGTGGTCGAACGATTCCGTGACGAGCTCGGCGACTGGCGCCTGATCCTGCACTCGCCGTACGGCCAGCGCGTTCACGCACCGTGGGCGCTGGCCGTGAGTGCGCGGCTGAGCGAGCGGTACGGCCTCGACTCGAACGCGACGGCGTCCGACGACGGCATCATCGTGCGTCTTCCCGACACCGAGGACACCCCGCCGGGCGCCGACCTCTTCGCCTTCGACACCGACGAGATCGAGGACATCGTCACCGAACAGGTCGGCGGGTCGGCGCTGTTCGCGTCCCGGTTCCGTGAGTGCGCGGCCCGGGCGCTGCTGCTGCCGCGCCGCACACCGGGAAAGCGTGCACCGCTCTGGCAGCAGCGGCAGCGGTCCGCCCAGCTTCTCGACGTGGCCCGCAAGTATCCGACGTTCCCTATCCTGCTCGAGACCGTCCGCGAGTGCCTGCAGGACGTGTACGACCTACCGGCCCTGAAGGACCTGCTCCGCCGGCTGGCGCGTCGCCAGATCCGCATCGTCGAGGTGGAGACGCAGTCGCCGTCACCGTTCGCCGGCGCGCTGCTGTTCAACTACGTCGGCGAGTTCATGTACGAGGGCGACAGCCCGCTCGCCGAACGCCGGGCGGCGGCCCTGTCCCTGGATTCGACGCTGCTGGCTGAACTGCTCGGCAGGGTGGAACTGCGCGAACTGCTCGACGCCGACGTCATCGCCCACGCCGAACTCGAACTCCAACGTCTGCTTCCCGACCGCAAGGCGAAGGATCTCGAGGGCGTCGCCGACCTGCTGCGCCTCCTGGGTCCGCTCACCTCCGAGGAGGTCGCCGCACGGTCGACCAGCGATCCCATCCCCTGGCTCGACGAACTCGTCCGCGCGAGGCGGGCGCTCGCCGTCTCCTTCGCCGGTCGCGAATGGTGGACGGCCATCGAGGATGCGGCGCGCCTACGCGACGGGCTCGGGGTGCCGCTGCCCATCGGTGTTCCCGCCGCGTTCATCGAACCCGTCGACGATCCGCTGGCCGACCTGATCAGCCGGTACGCCCGCACCCACGGTCCGTTCACGATCACCGACGCCGCCGCCCGTTTCGGGCTCGGTTCCGCGGTGGCCCGCGACGTGCTGCAGCGGCTCGCGCAGGGCAAGCGGGTGGTCGAGGGCGAGTTCCGTCCCGGCGCGACGGGGAGCGAGTGGTGCGACGCCGAGGTTCTGCGGCGTCTCCGCAGGCGCTCGCTGGCCGCGGCGCGTCAGGAGGTCGAACCGGTCAGCACCGCGACGCTCGGCCGCTTCCTCCCGGGTTGGCAGCATGTGGGGGGCACGTTGCGCGGCATCGACGGCGTCGCGACCGTGGTGGAACAGCTCGCCGGTGTTCCGGTGCCCGCCTCGGCACTCGAGTCACTGATCCTGCCGTCCCGGGTGGCCGACTACTCCCCCGCCATGCTGGACGAACTCACCTCCACCGGCGAGGTGCTGTGGTCGGGCGCGGGCAGCATCTCCGGGAAGGACGGGTGGGTGTGCCTCCACCCCGCCGACACCGCACCGCTCACACTGACCGCGCCCGCGGAGTCGGACCTGTCCGATATCCAGCGCCGGGTGCTCGACACGCTGTCCGGCGGCGGCGCGTACTTCTTCCGGCAACTCGCGGACACCCTCGAGATGTCCGACGACACCGCACTCGCCACGGCGTTGTGGGATCTGGTGTGGCTGGGCCACATCGGAAACGACACGCTCGCCCCGGTCCGCGCCCTGCTGTCGGACACGTCCAGGACCACCACGAGCCACCGGTCGCCGCGACGACCCCCGCGGGCCCGCGCGTACCGCAGCCTGACGGTTCCGGTGCGCACCGCACCGCCCACGGTCGGGGGTCGGTGGTCGATACTCCCCGCCGCCGAATCCGATGCCACGGCGCGTGCCAGCGCCACCGCCGAACTGCTGCTGGAGCGGTACGGGGTGGTGACGCGTGGGTCCGTGATGACCGAGAACGTGCCCGGCGGATTCGCGCTGATGTACAAGGTCCTGGGAACGTTCGAGGACAACGGCCGCTGCCGGCGCGGACATTTCGTCGAGTCGCTCGGCGGTGCACAGTTCTCCACTCCGCCTGTGGTGGACCGACTCCGCAGCTACGGCGACTCGCTCGAGGGCAGGCACACCACCCTGCCCGCCGTGACTCTCGCCGCCAGCGATCCCGCCAACCCGTACGGGGCGGCTCTCCCCTGGCCGAACCGCGGCGACGATGCGCCCGCGCACCGGCCGGGACGCAAGGCCGGCGGCCTGGTGGTGCTCGTGGAGGGTGAACTGATCCTGTTCGTCGAACGCGGCGGGCGCACGATCCTCACCTTCACCGACGACCCCGGTGTGCTCCGCACCGCGGCGGTCACGCTCGCCGGCGTGGTCAAGCGCGGCGGGATCGACAAGATCGTGGTCGAGAAGGTCGACGGCAACACCATCCACGGCAGCGACTTCGCGCCGATCCTGACCGAGGCCGGTTTCTCGCCCACCCCTCGCGGATTCCGGTTGCGAGCCTGAGATGCCCGAAGGCGACACCGTCTGGCGCACCGCCAACTCGCTTCGCGACGCCCTCGAGGGCAAGGTGCTGACCCGCTGCGACGTGCGCGTCCCCCGGTACGCCACCGTCGACCTGTCCGGCCGGCTCGTCGACGAGGTGGTCAGCCGCGGGAAGCACCTCCTCATCCGGGTCGGCGACTACTCGATCCACACGCATCTGAAGATGGAAGGCGCGTGGCACATCTACGCGCCGGACACGAAGTGGCGGCGCCCCACTCACCAGGCCCGGATCGTGCTCGCCACCGAAGACAGGGTGGCGGTCGGATTCTCGCTGGGCATCACCGAGATCCTGGAGCGTGACGACGAAGAGTCCGCGGTCGGCCACCTCGGCCCCGACCTGCTGGGACCGGACTGGGACGCCGACACGGCGATCCGCAATCTCCGGGCGGCCGGCGACCAGCCCATCGGTCTCGCCCTGGTCGATCAGCGCAACCTGGCCGGTCTCGGCAACGTGTACCGCAACGAAGTGTGCTTCCTCCGCGGCGTCCACCCGTACACCCCGTCGAGCGAGGTGGCCGACCTGCCCGCGCTGGTCACGCTCGCGCATCGGATGATTCACATCGACAAGAACAACTCGGTCCGCCATCGGCCGTGGGTGTACGGGCGGGCCGGAAAACGTTGCCGCCGTTGCGGCACGGTGATCGAAGGCCACGACCTCGGTCAGCAGCAGATCTTCTTCTGCACGCACTGCCAGCCCCCGGTGGTGGGCTAGCGAAGGACCGTGGTCGGCGGCCCGAGCGGCGGCGGCCTGCGAGTCCGTCTGCGGCCGAGCAACCACGCGGCACCGTCCGGCACCCACAGCACCGCGGCCGTGGCGATCGTCAGCAGATACGTCGGCGCGATGACGGGCAGGAGGATGCACCCGAGTAGCGCGACGGGAAAGTCTCTGCGCCACAACAGCGACAGGACGACCGGAACCACGAGAAAGAGCGCGGCCAGGCCGAAGTGCGAGGTCGCCGTCGCCCACGGGACGCCCACCACCCAGCACAACATTCCGAGTACCTGGTGCGCGATGAGGAGGAACCGGGCGACGTCGGTGAACGTCCAGAACCGGCCGACCTCGACGCCGACCCAGAAGATGCGGCTGCGGAACGGTCCGACGCCCTCGTCGAGCAGGGCGAGCCGGAACAGTTCGTCCGCGCGCCGGCGCAGCGTGTTTCCCTCCGGTCCCTGTGCACTCGCACGTTTGCAGAGGTCGTCGTGCATGATCGCGGGAAGGAGTTGCCGCCCGTACGGGGTGAGCAGGCCCTGCAGCGGCGCGGGGATCGATGCCAGGTCCGTGCGGAGAAGGCACGGCATGGGGGCGCAGCCGGGCACCGTCACCACCGTGTCGCCGTGGACGTAGACGAACTCGCCGACGAGTTGGAAGAACTTGCGGTCGAGTACCCGAAGCTCGGGTTGCGGGCGAGTCGGATCGTCCACGGATACCTGGAACGGCATGCGCACCTCACTCGTGGCCGGCCTTGTTTGCCTCCACCACCAGAGTGACGCAATGAGCGACGAATTGCTCGCGCGACGCGGCAACAGTTCCGTCGAGATATCCGATGAACAGCGTCGTGAGCGCGCCCACCACACCGACCGCGACGAGCTGCTTCTCCACCTCGTCGTCGACGGCGGACAGCTGGTCGTGCACGAGTGCGACGAAGCCGGGCATCAGGTCGATGCCGCGCCTGCTCAGCGCGGGTTCGGACAACGGTGCGAGCAGCAGCACGCGGCCCATGGCGGGATCGTCGACCATGAGTTTCACGAATGCATTCACGGCTGCCTCGGCGCGCTGCCGCGCGGTCTCGGTGGACGCCACCGCCTCCACGAGGGCGGCCTGCGCCTCGTCGCCCACCGCGGTGTAGACCGAGCGCACGAACTCGTCCCGGTCCCGGAACGACTCGTAGAAGTACCGTTCGGTCAGCGAGGCGGCGCGGCAGACCGCGCGCACGTTCACCGCGGGCCCGTCCGGGGCGCCGAGCAGCGCGATGCCCGCGCGGAGTAGCGAATTCCGCCGTGCTTCCCGCCGGTCCTCCAGCGTCACTCTTCTCGCTCCGATCCTTGACTACGTGTGTTGTCAGATCCTAGTCTGACAACGTGCGTAGTCACTTGAACGCGGACGGTACGCCCGTCCCGGCCTCCGCTCCCGTCCCCCTCGGCCCCGACTCGTTGACCTGGAAGTATTTCGGCGACTGGCGCGGAATGCTGCAGGGCGTCTGGGCCGGGTCGATGCAGAACATGCATCCCGGACTCGGCGCGGGCGTCGAGGAACACTCCCGTTTCTTCGACGAACGCTGGGAGCGGCTCTACCGGTCGCTGTACCCGATCGGCGGTGTCGTCTTCGACGGCGACCGTGCTCAGCAGACCGCCGAGCAGGTGCGGGGGTATCACGACACCATCAAGGGAATCGACAAACACGGCCGCAGGTACCACGCCCTGGACCCCGACACGTTCTACTGGGCGCACGCCACCTTCTTCATGGGCACCATCCTCACCGGCGACCACTTCATGGGTGGCCTCACCGAAGACCAGAAGCGCCGGCTGTTCACCGAGCACATCCAGTGGTACCGCCTGTACGGAATGAGCATGCGCCCCGTCCCGGAAACCTGGGAGGCGTTCCAGGAGTACTGGGATCACATGTGCCGCAACGTGCTCGAGGACAACAAGGCCACCCGCGACGTCCTCGACCTGTCCGGTCTCGGCGTTCCCCCGTTCCTGTCGTGGCTACCCGACCCGATCTGGGCGATCCTCCGCATCCCGGTGGCGAAGGGTTTCGTGTGGCTGACGGTCGGCATGTACGACCAACCGGTCCGCGACCTCCTCGGCTACCGCTGGACCACACGCGACGAGCGCCTGCACACCCTCGCCGGCCGCGCCGTGGGCGCCGTCTTCCGGCTCGTGCCCTGGCGCTACCGCTACCACCCGCGCGCCCGCGCTGGCTGGGACCGCGAGACCGGACGCGCCCCCGCGCACGCTCCGCTCGTCCACACACCCCGACGCAATCTTCCCCCGCTCGGCAGGCGCGACGACCCCCAGCACTACAGCCCGAAGGTCTGAGTTCCCAGGGAGCTCACAGACAACGCCCACACCGCTCACGGGTTCCGGGACGATGCTCGGTCACATGGAATACATCGCTGTCGCAGCCCTCGTCGTCATGGCTCTGTCGGGAGTCGTCGCCACCCACGCCCCGAAATCGCTCGTCCACACCCGCTGACCGACGAGATCGTGGAATGCTCGGAGGATGGACTGGGACCTTCCGAGGCTCTTGAATCGCCCGCCGCTGATCGGCGACGAACCGCTGTCGCCCGACCACGCGGCGAGCCGCATCAGCGCCTACATCTACGGCAACATCCTGGTGCTCGCCGCGCTCATCCCGGTGACCAAATCCCAGGAGACCCTGGGCATCGCCATCGTCGTCGGTGCCGCCCTGTCCACGTTTCTCGCCCACGTGTTCGCCGAGTCGGTAGGCCAGTCGCTCCGCCTGGGCAGAACACTGTCCAGCACCGAACGCCTACGGGAACTGCGGGACAGTGTCCCCGTCCTGACGTCCGCCGTGGTGCCTTCCGTGATCCTCGGCACGGCCCTGCTGGGCTGGCTGGAGCCGAGAACGGCGCAATTGACCGCCGAGATCGTGATGATCGCCCGTATCGGCTCGATCAGTTACGTGATCAGCCGTCTCCGCCGCGAAAGAGTCACGAGCGGCACGCACCTCGCCGCGTTCGGCCTCGCCGTGATCGCGACGATCATCGTGGTCATCAAGGTATTTCTGACACACTGACCGGTGGTTCGAGCAGTTCGACCCGCGACTCGGGCGCCGCCGCCCGCAACGCGTCGGCCGACAGGTCGTCCGGCTGGGCCTGCGACTGCACCTCCGCCTCCACCCGCGCCTGATACGTCTTCACCTCACGGTCGACGGCGTCGGCGTCCCAGCCGAGGACGGGGGCCACCAGTTGCGCCACCTGCTCGGCGCAGTTCACACCCCGATGCGAGTACTCGATGGCGATGCGCGTGCGCCGGGCGAGGATGTCGTCGAGATGCAGGGCGCCCTCGGCCGCCGCCGCATACACGACCTCGACCTGCAGGTAGGCCGGTGCGTCCGTAATGGGCTGGAGTAGTTCCGGCTTCCCGCTCGCCTGGTCGAGCACCTCGTCGATCAGCGAACCGTACCGGTCCAGTAGATGCTTCACGCGGTACGGGTGCAGGCCGTACATCTCCCCGAGATGGACGGTCTGATTGACGAGCGCGAAATAGCCGTCCGCACCGACGAGCGGCACCTTCTCCGTGATGGACGGTGCCATCCGCGCGGGAATGTCTTCGGCGGCGAGATCCACGGCGTCCTCGGCCATCACCCGGTAGGTGGTGTACTTGCCGCCCGCGATGGCAACGAGACCCGGCGCCACGCGCGCGACGGCGTGTTCCCGCGAGAGTTTCGACGTCTCGTCGCTCTCCCCCGCGAGCAGCGGGCGCAGACCCGCGTACACACCGTCGATGTCGTCGTGAGTCAGCGACGTCACCAGCACCTTGTTGACGTGACCGAGGATGTAGTCGATGTCGGCCTTGGTGGCCGCCGGGTGCGCGAGGTCGAGATTCCAGTCCGTGTCGGTGGTGCCGATGATCCAGTGGCTACCCCACGGGATCACGAACAGCACCGACTTCTCGGTGCGGAGGATGATCGCGGCGTCACTCACGATCCGATCGCGCGGCACCACGATGTGGACGCCCTTCGACGCGCGGACGCGGAACCGGCCGCGTTGCCGCGACAACGCCTGGATCTCGTCGGTCCACACCCCGGTGGCGTTGATGACGACGTGCGCCTTCACGTCCGCGGTGCGACCGTCCTCGCAGTCCCGGACGCGCACTCCGGAGACCCGGTCCGCCTCCCGGAGGAATCCGACCACCTGTGTGGACGTGCGGACGACCGCTCCGTAGTGAGCGGCGGTGCGGGCGACGGTCATGGTGTGGCGGGCGTCGTCGACCACGGTGTCGTAGTACTGGATGCCGCCGGTCAGCGAGTTGCGCTTGAGTCCCGGCGCCATCCGCAGCGCACCCGCGCGCGTCAGATGCTTCTGCGCCGGAACCGATTTGGCGCCGCCCATGCGGTCGTAGAGGAAGATGCCCGCCGCCATGTAGGGGCGCTCCCACACGCGGTGGGTGATCGGGAACAGGAACTTGAGCGGCTTCACCAGGTGCGGCGCGAGGGTGGTCAGCGACAGTTCACGTTCCCGAAGAGCCTCCCGGACCAGCCCGAACTCGAGCTGCTCGAGATAGCGCAGACCGCCGTGGAACATCTTCGACGAGCGACTCGACGTCCCGGACGCGTAGTCGCGTGCCTCCACCAACGCCACCTTCAGCCCGCGGGTGGCCGCGTCGAGCGCCGCACCGGCTCCGACCACACCACCGCCGATCACGACGACGTCGAACTGTTCGGTCTGCAGCTTGTCCCATGCGGCATCACGCTGCCGGGGACCGAGGAACTGCACACCTGGCTGACTACTCAACTCGGGCTCCTGTGAGATGACGACGGATTCTCTGCCAGGCTAGTAGCTTCATGCGTGTGATTCAGTACATCGCCGCGATAGACCAGGGCACCACCTCCAGCCGCTGCATGATCTTCGATCACGACGGCGCCGTGGTCAGCGTCGCCCAGAAGGAACACGAGCAGTTCTTTCCGCGCGCAGGCTGGGTGGAGCACGACCCGAAACAGCTGTGGATCAACACCCGCGAAGTGGTGGCGTCCGCGCTCGCGAAGGCCGATCTCACCAAACGCGACATCGCCGCGATCGGCATCACCAATCAGCGGGAGACGGCGGTCGTGTGGGACCGCAACACCGGAGAACCCGTGTACAACGCCATCGTCTGGCAGGACACGCGCACCGACGAACTGTGCACGGAACTCGGCGGCGACGAGGGCCCCGGCCGGTACCAGAAGCGCACCGGGCTGCCGCTGTCCACGTATTTCTCGGGGCCGAAGGTCCGGTGGATTCTGGACAACGTCGACGGCGCCCGAGAGAAGGCGGACGCGGGTGAGCTCTGCTTCGGCACGATCGACAGCTGGATTCTGTGGCACATCACCGAGGGCACCCACGTGACGGATGTCACCAACGCCTCCCGCACCCTTCTGATGAATCTCGAGACCCTCGACTGGGATCCGGAGATCTGCGCCGATTTCGGTATCCCGATGTCGATGCTGCCCGAGATCCGCAGCTCCTCCGAGGTCTACGGCGTCGGACGCCCCCACGGGACGCTGCCCGGTGTGCCGGTGGCCGGAATCCTCGGCGATCAGCAGGCCGCCACGTTCGGTCAGGCCTGCCTGTCGGAGGGCGAAGCGAAGAACACGTACGGAACGGGGAACTTCCTGCTGCTCAACACGGGGACCACTCCCGTGCACAGCAAGCACGGCCTCCTCACCACCGTCTGCTACAAGATCGGTGACGCGCCGGCCGTCTACGCACTCGAGGGATCCGTGGCCGTCACCGGCTCACTGGTGCAGTGGTTGCGCGACAACCTGGGAATCATCGAGTCCGCCAAGGACATCGAAGATCTGGCCAAGTCGGTCGACGACAACGGGGGCGCCTACTTCGTGCCCGCGTTCTCCGGATTGTTCGCCCCGCGCTGGCGGCCCGACGCCCGCGGGGCCATCGTCGGGCTCACCCGGTTTGTGAACAAGGGCCACCTCGCCAGGGCCGCCCTCGAGGCCACCGCATATCAGACCCGCGAGGTGATCGAGGCGATGCGCGCCGATTCGGGCGTCGAACTCGCCTCCCTCAAGGTGGACGGCGGCATGGTCGTCAACGAGACCCTCATGCAGTTCCAGTCCGACATTCTCGCCGTGCCCGTCATCCGTCCCGTCGTCAACGAGACGACGGCGCTGGGCGCCGCGTACGCCGCGGGGCTGGCCGTCGGTTTCTGGGAGAGCGAGGACGACATCCGCGCGAACTGGGCCGTGGACAAGACGTGGGAACCCGCGATGGACGAGGCCGAGTCCACCCGGCTCTACGCCGAGTGGAACAAGGCGGTCGAACGGACCTACGACTGGGCGTGAGCGGTGTACGCGTCGCCGAGTCTCGCCACCGCACCCGCCAGCACGTCCTCCGAGCAGGTCGCGAAGCACAGCCGCACAGCGCTCCGGTGCTCCGCGGCGACGCCGAAAGCCGATCCGGGGACGAAGGCGACGCCGTGGTCCACGGCGGTCTGCAGCAGTGCCGCCGTGTCGAGGTCCGCGTCCGTGAACTCGGTCCAGCAGAACATCCCGCCCGCCGCCGAGGACACGCGGACGCGGTCGCCGAACGTCGAGGTGACGCCGTCCGCGAGCGCCCGGGCCCGGGACCCGTAGCGGGCCCGCAGCGTCTCCAGGTGCAGGTCCAGCCACGGCTCGTCCGACAGCAGTCCGGCGGCAATCTGGTGCGTCAGCGACGACCCGCAGAGGTCCGCGCCCTGCTTGAGCAGCTCGACGGCCTCGCACACCCGCCGGTCGCCGTGCAGCCACCCGACCCGCAGCGCCGGCGCCAGGATCTTCGACGCGCTGGACAGCCGGATCACCCGGTCCGACAACGCCGCGACGGGCGCGGGCGGTGGTCCGTCGAAGAAGAGTTCGCCGTACGGGTCGTCCTCGATCACCCAGAACCCGTAGCGGTCGGCCAGTGCGGCCAGGTGTTCCCGGCGGCCGGGCGTCAGGACGACGCCGCGCGGGTTGTGGAAGTTGCTCACCGTGTGGACCACGGCAGGCCGCAGTCCGTCCTCGAGCATGCCCTGCAGGGCGGCGGTGTCCATCCCGTCGGCGTCGAGTGCGACGGACCGGACGTCGGCTTCGGCGGCCCGGAACACCTGGAGCGCTCCGGTGTAGGCGGGTTCCTCGACGATCACGACGTCGCCGGGATCGAGCAGCACCTGCGCGAGCAGGCTCAGGGCCTGCTGCGAGCCGTGGGTGACGACGACGTCGGCGGCGCCCAGCGGCCGGCCGATCTTGGCACCCTCCCGTGCGGCGAGCACGTCGCGGAGCCGGCGCAGCCCGGTGGTCTCGCCGTACTGGACGGACGCCGGATCCGTGAGCGCGAGTTCGGCTTCCTTCCGGATCCGTTCCCGCGGAATGAATTCGGGGTCGGGAAGCCCGCCTGCGAGGCTGACCACATCAGGCCGGGCGGTGAGGGTGAGAAGGTCACGGATGGCGGAGCTGTGCAGACCATCCATGCGGCGGGCAAGTGATTGCGGCATGTCGACTCCCAGGAGGCACGTCAAAGCAGGGATCAGGTGAGGAACACCCTGTCCGTCCTGGGTCTGCGGGGCGGGAGAGCGCCGAGGCACGGGTCGATGATTTCGAACCGTGCCTCGACTATCTCACCGGAGGAGCCACTATGTGAAATGCGTATCCCACACTTCGGGATCAGTCCAGGTCGTCGTGCCGCATCAGCTGGCGTGCCGCCTCGGTGATCGACCCGGTCAGCGACGGGTACACCGAGAACGTCGCGGCAAGGTCGTTGACGGTGAGGTTGTTCTGCACGGCGATGGCGATGGGCAGGATCAGCTCCGACCCGCTGGGGGCGACCACCACGCCGCCGATGACCACACCGGTGGCCGGACGGCAGAAGATCTTCACGAAGCCGCGGCGCAGACCGGACATCTTGGCGCGCGGGTTGGTGTTGAGCGGGAGCATGACCGTACGGGCAGGCACCTCGCCGTCGTCGATCGCGGCCTGGCTGACGCCCACGGTGGCGATCTCGGGGCGGGTGAACACGGCCGAGGCCACGGTCTTCAGCTTGATCGGGCTCACGCCCTCACCGAGCGCGTGGTACATCGCGATGCGGCCCTGCATGGCGGCGACGGACGCCAGCGGCAGCAGTCCGGTGCAGTCACCCGCGGCGTAGATCCCGGACACCGGCGTCCGCGACACACGGTCCACGCGCAGGTATCCGCCCTTGTCGAGCTCGATGCCGACCTTCTCCAGTCCGAGACCCTGGGTGTTGGGAACCGAACCGACGGTCATCAGCGCGTGGCTGCCCTCGACCGTCCGGCCGTCCGCGAGCACGACGACGATGCCGTCCTCGGTGCGCTTCACGGCATCGGCCCTGGCGTGCTTGACCAGGGTGACGCCGCGTTCCGCGAGGACATCCTCGAGCACGAGGGCGGCGTCGGCGTCCTCACCGGGGAGGACGCGGTCGCGGCTGGACACCAGCGTGACCTTGACGCCCATCTCGGTGTAGGCGGACACGAACTCGGCGCCGGTCACACCGGAACCGACGACGACGAGGTGCGTGGGCAGCTCGTCGAGGTCGTAGAGGTCGCGCCACGTCAGGATGCGCTCGCCGTCCGGCTCCGCCCCGGGGATCACCCGGGGGCTCGCACCGGTGGCGATGAGGACGACGTCCGCGTCGAGTGTCTTCTTCTCGCCGTTCTCGAGCGTGGCACACACCTGGTGGGACGCCATGCCCAGTCGTGGGTCGGTGATCTCGGCGGTGCCCGACAGCAGTTCGACACCCACCGTCTGCAGGCGGGTGCGGATGTCGGAGGACTGCGCCTGCGCAAGGCTCTTCACGCGGGCGTGGATCTGCGGCAAGGCGACCGTGGCCTGCTCGGGATCGAGCGCAATGCCCAGGTCGGTGGCGCGCCGCATGTCGGTGCGCACGCCGGTGGAGGCGATGAAGGTCTTGGACGGCACGCAGTCGAACAGAACGCAGGCGCCGCCCACCCCGTCCGAATCGATCAAGGAGACGGAGGCGCCGTGCTGTGCGGCCACCAGCGCTGCCTCGTATCCGGCAGGCCCGCCACCAATGATCACGATTCGGGTCATCTGTCCTCCAATTCAACTGTCGACCGGGGTCTCCGGCCGGCTTTTTCTGCGATCGCAGCGCGTCGTGTCGTGCACTGCATGCAACAGATTACTAGCCACCGTTTAGGCTTGCCGCCGTGTCGATCTATGCCGCCTACGGGTCCAACATGCATCCCGAGCAGATGTTGCAGCGCTGCCCACACTCGCCGATGGCGGGGACGGGCTGGCTGCACGGCTGGCGACTGACGTTCAGTGGCGGGGACATCGGCTGGGAGGGCGCACTCGCCACCGTGGTCGAGGACCCCGATTCCAAGGTGTTCGTCGTGCTCTACGACGTCCCCGAGGAGGACGAGGTCAGCCTCGACCGATGGGAGGGCTCCGAACTCGGCATCCACCGCAAGATCCGCGTCCGCGTGGACACCGAGGGCGAACCCGTTCTCGCCTGGTTGTACGTGCTCGACGCGTACGAGGGCGGCCTGCCGTCCGCTCGCTACCTCGGGGTGATGGCCGACGCCGCAGAGATCGCCGGGGCCCCCTCCGACTATGTGCGCGACCTGCGCACCCGCAACAGCCGCAACGTCGGACCGGGCACCGAATAGAACCGCCTGGCGCCGCGCCTCAGCCCAGGACGAGGCTCGACAGCACCCGCACCCCGATGCCCAGCGCCCGCTCGTCCAGATCGAACGTGGGCTGGTGGATGTCGAGTTGCTCGCCGACGCCCGACCAGACGCCGAGCCGGGCCATCGCACCGGGAACCTCTTCGAGGTACCAGGAGAAGTCCTCGCCGCCGCCGGACTGCGGCGTGTCGGCGAGGGCGTCCGGGCCGACCGTGCGGATGGCGTCCTCGAACATGCGCGTCGACACCTCGTCGTTGACGACGGGCGGAACGCCGCGGCGGTAGTTGAGCTGGTACCGCACCCCGGTGGGCGCGAGCAGACCGTGGACGATCTCCCGGACCAGTGGCTCGAGCATCTCCCACGTCTCGTGATCGCCGGTCCGCACGGTGCCGGTCATCATGCCGGTCTGCGGAATGGCGTTGGGTGCTCGGCCTGCGCTCACGGCGCCCCACACCATCACGGTGCCCGTGCGCGGGTCGATCCGTCTGCTGAGCATGCCCGGCAACCCGGTCACGACCGTACCCAGCGCGAACACGAGGTCGGTGGTCAGGTGCGGACGCGACGTGTGTCCGCCCGGCGAGTCGAGCACCACCTCGATCGTGTCGGCCGCGGACGTGATCGCACCGAGCCGCACCCCGACCCGCCCGGCCGCGAGCCGCGGATCGCAGTGGAGGGCGAAGATCCGCGACACCCCCTCGAGCCGTCCGGCGGCGACGACCTCGAGCGCACCGCCGGGCATGACCTCCTCGGCGGGCTGGAAGATCAACCGGACACCCACCGGGAGGTCGGGGATCTCGCTGAGCGCCAGACCGGTTCCCAGGAGGATGGTGGTGTGGGCGTCGTGGCCGCACGCGTGCGACACGCCCGGCACCGTCGACGAGTACGTGGCGCCGGTCAGTTCCTGCAACGGGAGGGCGTCGATGTCGGCGCGCAACGCGATGCGGGGACCGTTCGACGGTCCGAGATCACACGTGAGGCCCGTTCCGCCGGGCAGCAGTTCGGGTGACAGACCGGCCGCGGCCAGCCGGGTCGCCACGAATTCCGTCGTCGCGTATTCGTGTCGCGCGAGTTCGGGATTGGCGTGGATGTGTCGACGCCACTGGGAGAGTTCGTCGGTGTGAGCGAGAATCCATTTGTCGACTGCCGCGTTCACCGGCGATCAACTCCTTCCAACAACCGCACCCGCTGTGTGTCGTCCGTTGCCGCGCGAACTGCCGTGCGAGCCAGCGCAATCGCTCCGTCGATCACGGCGCGGTCGGCGGACTCGGTGATGCATGCCGCCGCGAACCGAGGCTGATGCGTCACCGCGCCGTCCGAATCGAGGCCGATGACCGGATGAATTCCGGGCAGGACGTTGGTGACGTTGCCCATGTCGGTGCTGCCCAGCGGACGGACGCCCTCCCACTCGAGCGGCAACGGTGTCCGTCCCATGTCGATGATCTGCTCCCGGTACGTCGCGACCAGCCACGGGTCCGGCGTCAGTTCCGTGTACGTCGGCGACACGGTGCGGATCTCGTGCGTGCACCCGGTGGCGAGGGCGCCCGCCGCGAAACACGCCTCCGCGCGTGTCGTCAGCTCGGACAACGCCCACGCCGTCTCGGCGCGCAGGTAGTACAGCATTTCGGAGCGTGCAGGAACGATGTTGGGCGCGGTGCCGCCGTCGGAGACGATCCCGTGGATCTGCTGCCCCGGCGAGAGGTGTTGGCGCAGCAGGCCGATCCCGACCTGGGCGACGGTCGCGGCGTCGGCGGCGTTGCGCCCGAACTCCGGTGCGGCCGACGCGTGCGCTTCGCGGCCGGTGAACGTGACCGCGATGTCGGCCAGCGCGAGCGACGTCGCTCCGGTGATGTCGATCGGACCCGGATGCACCATCAGGGCGGCCGCGACATCGTCGAAGACGCCCTTCTCGAGCATGGCGATCTTTCCCCCGCCGCTCTCCTCGGCGGGCGTCCCGATGACCCGCACCGTGATCCCCAGCCGGTCGGCGACCGTGGCGAGCGCGACGCCGGCACCGACCGCGGACGCCGCGATGATGTTGTGCCCGCACGCGTGACCGATCTCCGGGAGCGCGTCGTACTCGGCGCAGATACCGATGACGAGGTCGCCGCTGCCGAACGTGGCGTCGAACGCCGTTGGCAGGTCCGCGATGCCCGACCGCACGTCGAACCCGCTGCGTTTGAGCAGTTCGGTGATCTTCGCGACGCTCCGGAACTCCTCGAACGCCAGTTCCGGTTCGCTGTGGATCGAATGGGACAGCGCGATCAGATCGGTCTCGATTGACCTGACCGCCGCCTCGACATCCGCATTCACGTGCTCATTCTCTCACCCGAAGCTGAAGTTGCTCTTGTCCGTCACCGTGGCGAGCGCGGCGAGGGCGTCGTGATGGATTCCGCGCTTGATCCCGGCGAGGTTGGCGCCGCGGGTGGCGGTGAGTGCGGCGGCCCGTGTCACGGCGGCCGCGAGGACGCCGTCGCCGTCCGCGATCTCGTCGACGATGCCCGCGGCGAGCGCGTCGGAGCCGCCGAAGCGGCGGCCCGTCGTCATCGCCTCGACCGCGGTCTGCTTGGGCAGACGGGTGTTCAGGAGCGCCGACATCCCCACGGTGAACGGCATGTTCAGCGACACCTCGGGGAGGCAGTAGAACCCGCGGTCGGCGCGCATCACCCGGAAGTCGTGCGACGTGGCGAGCATCGCGCCGGCACCGAAACTGTGCCCCTGAACGGCGGCGACGGTGGCCATCGGGAACGCGAGGAGGCGGCTGTAGATCGTGTGTACGCGGTCGAGATATTCGGGGAGCTTGTCCGTGTTCGCGAAGATCCACGTGGTGTCCAGGCCGTTCGTGAAGAACTTGCCCGTCGCGGTCGTGACCAGTGCGGCGGGACCCTCGTGGGCTTCCACCTCGTCCAGCGCGGCATGGGTGGCGTCGATCCAGTCCGGATGGAAGCGGTTCTCGTTGTCCGTCTCGCCCTCGTTGCCGAGGTACAGGATGAATACGTCGCCGTCGCGATCGAGATAGGGCATGAGTGGAAGACTATCGCCTCATGGGAACGCCAGACGCCGCGGCCGCCGCGCTCGCCGCGCACACGAACTGCGCCGAACACTCGATCGCCGTCGTCCTCGGATCGGGGTGGAATGCCGCCGCCGACCGGTTCGGCGAATCACTCTGCACCGTCCCGATGGCCGATCTACCGGGATTCACACCGCCGGCCGCCGCGGGTCACGCCGGGACGATCCGTTCCGTGGACGTGGGCGGCACACGGGTCCTCGTCCTCCTCGGCCGCACCCACGCCTACGAGGGCCATCCCCTGTCGTCCGTCGTCCACCCGGTACGCACGGCCATCGCCGCGGGAGCGACGACCGTCATCTTGACGAACGCCGCCGGGGGAATCCGCGAGGACTTCACCGTCGGCCAGCCCGTGCTGATCAGCGATCACCTGAACCTCACGGCCCGGTCACCTCTCGTGGGCGCGGAGTTCGTGGATCTCGTCGACGCGTACGACCCCGAACTGCGGGCCCTCGCCCGCGACATCGACGGGTCGCTGACCGAAGGCGTCTACGCCGGTCTGCCGGGTCCGCACTACGAGACCCCCGCCGAGATCCGCATGCTGCGGACGATCGGTGCGGACCTCGTCGGCATGTCCACCGTCCACGAGACGATCGCGGCGCGGGCGCTGGGCGCCCGCGTCCTCGGGATCTCGATGGTGACGAATCTCGCGGCCGGTATCACCGGCGAGCACCTGAACCACGAGGAGGTCCTCGCCGCGGGCCGGGCGTCCGCCGACCGCATGGGCGGTCTGCTGCGAGAACTGGTGGAACGCTTGTGAGCGATCCGATCGCGGACTGGATCGACGCCGATCCCGACCCCGAAACCCGGGCGGAACTCGCGAATCTCTGCGCCGACGAGCTCGCCGACCGGTTCGCCGCTCCGCTGAGTTTCGGGACCGCGGGTCTGCGCGGGCCGGTGCGGGCAGGCCCGAACGGCATGAATCTCGCCGTGGTGATCCGCACGACGGCAGGGCTGAGCGCGTGGCTGAAAGACCGGTGCCTGGGCGGCTCCACCGTCGTCGTCGGGCGCGACGCGCGGCACGGATCCGAGAAGTTCGCCGTCGCCGCCGCGGAAGTGCTGGCGGCCGCAGGATTCTCGGTCGTCCTCCTCCCCCGCCCGCTCCCCACGCCGGTCGTCGCGTTCGCGGTCCGCCGACTCCGCGCCGCGGCCGGCGTGCAGATCACCGCCTCCCACAACCCCGCCGCCGACAACGGGTACAAGGTCTACCTCGACGGCGGCGCCCAGTTGATCTCGCCGTCCGACCGGGAGATCGAAGCATCGATCACCCGGGTCGGGCCCGCGAACCTCGTGCCGCGCACCCCGGTGACACCGGCGTCCGAGGAACTCCTCGACCTCTACGTCGACCGGGTCGCGTCCCTGCCGACGGGACGGTCGCGGACACTGCGTATCGCGCTTACCGCCATGCACGGCGTCGGCGGCGAGACCGCGGTCACCGCACTGAAATCCGCCGGATTCACCGACGTCCACATCGTCGCCGCACAGTTCGACCCGGACCCGGACTTCCCGACCGTCCAGTTCCCCAATCCCGAGGAGCCGGGGGCCGCGGACGCCGTCCTGGCTCTCGCCGCGGAGGTCGGCGCCGACATCGCGCTGGCCCTCGACCCGGACGCCGACCGGTGCGCGGTCGGCGTGCGCGGGCCGGACGGGTGGCGGATGCTCCGCGGCGACGAGACGGGCGTCCTGCTCGGCGAGCACGTCCTCGCGTCCGCCCCGGCCGATTCGCTCGTCGCGACGACGATCGTCTCGTCCGCCCTCCTCGGAAAGCTTGCCGAGGCCCGCGGCGCCCGCTTTGCCCGCACCCTCACCGGTTTCAAGTGGCTCGTGCGGGCCGGCGAGGGTCTCGTGTACGCGTACGAGGAAGCGATCGGTCACTGCGTCGACCCGGAGTCGGTGCGCGACAAGGACGGTATCTCCGCCGCGGTGGTGGCCGCCGACCTCGCCGCGACGCTGCGGGCAGAGGGGTCGACACTCCGCGACAGGCTGGACGACTACGCGCTCGAATTCGGATTGCACGCCGGAGACCAGGTGTCGCGACGTGTCACCGACCTCGCGGACATCACCGCGATGATGCGACGCCTGCGGTCGGAACTGCCTGCCGAACTGGCCGGCGAACCCGTCGAGGCCACGGATCTGGCGGAACTGCGGGGGCAGTCCCGCACCGACGCGGTCGTACTCGCGGGGTCCATTGTCCGGATGGTCGTGCGTCCCTCGGGTACCGAACCCAAGCTCAAGTGCTACCTGGAGGTCGTTGTCCCGGTGCCCGATCGATCGGCGCTACCCGCAGCCCGCGAGAGGGCCGCGACCCGGTTGAACCTGTTGCGCGAGTTCGCCGAAGCCCTGTAGCCGCGGCGTCAGCGCGGTCCGAACTGACGGTCCCCGGCGTCGCCGAGGCCGGGGACGATGAACGCGTCCTCGTTGAGCCCCTCGTCGACCGCGGCGGTGACGAGTCGCACGGGATGACCCGACGCCGAGAGGGCGGCAACACCTTCGGGCGCCGCGACGACGCACACGGCGGTGACGTCCGTGGCGCCGCGGGCGACGAGCAACTCGATCGTGTGCACCATCGAACCGCCGGTCGCGAGCATCGGGTCGAGAACGTACACCGGGATCCCGAACAGATCCGCGGGGAGCGACTCGAGGTACGGCACCGGCAGATGCGTCTCCTCGTCCCGGGCCATGCCGACGAAACCGACTCGCGCCTGCGGGATCAGGCTGCTGGCCTGCTCGACCATGCCCAGTCCGGCGCGCAGGACGGGAACGAGCAACGGCGGATGGGTGAGCCGCACCCCGTCGGTCGTGGCGATGGGCGTGACCACGTCGAACGTCTCGACCGGAGCCTCGCGCATCGCCTCGTACACCAACATGTGTGTCAGCCGTCGCAAGGCGGCCCGAAATGTGGCATTGTCGCTGCGCGCATCGCGCATCGCTGTCAGGAGGACCGCTGCGAGTGGGTGGTCGACGACGTGCGTGTTCATGTTCGAAGAATAAGGGGGCGCGGGGCGAGATTTCGCAGGAGAGCGATTCTCGGCGTATCGGGGGTGGAACCGATTCGGACTCACCTGCGTCCAATATGGTGACCGGTATCAAATCCGACTGGGGGGATGACGATGAACGACTTGAGGGCGGATACCGCGAGTATCGCCGAGTTCGCGGCCACGGCCGCGACCATGTCAGCGCAGATGCAGGCCGCAGGTCTCGGGGCCGCCGCCGCGGGGCCGCTCCTGCTCGGACCGGTCTTCGGGGTGATCGGCGGCGATTTCGTCGCCGCGTTCGCCACGGCGCACGCCGCGCACCTGGCTTCCATCGAGAAACTGTCCGGCGTGCTCGGCGGGATCAGCGCCACCGCCCTCGCGAACGCCGCCGCGTACGAGGGCACCGAGGCCGCCACCACGGCCGCGCTCGCCGCGAATGCGGTCGGGCTGGAGGCCTGACCGTGAGCCCCATCGATCTCCTCACCCGCCCGATCCTCGATCTGCTCGGGGCGTTCGGCAGCGGCGTCCTTCCCGTCGGCGGACCGGCCGACGCCCTGCGCGCGTCCTCGGTCGCCATCGACGCCGTCCACGACACCGGGCGCACCGGCATCAGCTCCGTCTACGGCGACTGGCAGGGCAGGGGTGGCACGGGTGCGATCGTGAAGACCGAAGAGGCGCAGCGGGCGACGGTCGCGGTCTCCGATCGCGGCAACGACATGGCTGCCGTCGTCGCCGAGGCCTCCGAGATCGTCCGGGCCGGAATGGTCCAACTGGAGGAGATCCTGCAGTCGTTCATCTCCCTCGCGGTCGCGGCCGGACCCGCCCTGCCCACCCCGCCCGGTCAGGCGATGATCATCGCGGCGGCACTCGACCACCTCGGCAGGGCCACCGCGGTGGTCGCGAAGGTGCGGGCCGAACTCGGCGAGCAGACCGGCCGGATGGTCGCCCTCACACCGGCCGAAGACATCCCGGCCGCGCCCGCCGCCACCGCCCCCGCGAGCACGTCCGCGGCGAGCACGGTGCCCGCCTCCGCGGCCCCCGTCGCACCCGCGGGCTCCGACGCGGTGAGCCGCGCGGCCTCCGGGTTCGCGAGTTCCTCCGGCGCGTCACCGATGTCGGGCCTGACCAGCATCGCCGCTCCGGCCGCGCGCTCGTCGGGCGGACGCGGCTCGGGAGGATCCCGCGCGGATTCCCTCACCGGCAGGTCCGGAGATACCGGTCACGGGCCGTCCACCTCGGACTCCGCACGCGACGGCGAGGGCGTGGAGGTGGTCCTGCCCGACGGCAGCACCGCCGTCGCCCCCAACAAGGAGGCGGCGGACGCCGTCCGCAACGCCCTGTCGCAGCAGGGCGTCCCGTATGTCTGGGGCGGGACGTCCCCCGGCGAGGGCCTCGACTGCAGCGGGCTGACGCAGTGGGCGTACGGCGAAGCGGGCGTGGGTCTTCCGCGTCTGGCGCAGGAGCAGAACGTCGGCACCGCGGTCGACCCGGGCGACCTCATGCCCGGCGACCTCGCCGTCTGGGACGGCCACGTGGCCATGGTGATCGGCAACGGCCAGCTCGTCGAGGCCGGTGATCCCGTGCAGGTCGGTCCGATCCGAACCAGCAACAGCGGCATGGGCTTCTACGGCTTCTACCGACCCACGGAATGACAGGAATCATGTTTCCCCCCACCCCACCCCCGGCCGGCACCACGGCCGCAGTGAGCAACCGCTCCGGCACCGTCTCGGTCCGGACCACCGAGCAGGGCCTGCCGCTCGAACTCCGCATCGATCCGCGCGAGCTTCGGTACGGCGGCCAGCGGCTCGCTGACGAGATCCTGACGCTCTGCAGGCGCTCGGCCATGGAGGCCGGGGCGCGGCGACGCGACGAACTCGCCCGCGACGGCATGCCCGCCGAGATCCTCGACCAGCTCGGTCTGCCCACCCGCACCGACGTCGCCGCCGCGCAGGCGATCGAGGACGAGGAAGAACCCACCCCGACGAGCTGGATGCGACCACTGTGAGCGAACACGATATGGATGCGATCGTCGGGCGGGCCACCGAACAGGTGAATCTGCTCGAGGAGGCCCTCGCCGGGCTGCAGGCGATCAAGGCGCGCGCGTCGAGCGAGTCCGATCAGGTCACCGCCGAGGTCGACGGGAACGGCACGCTGACCGGTCTCTGGATGGACGACTCCATCTCGACGCTCGACGCCCGAACACTCGCGACGATGATCACGAGCACCACGCAAGAGGCCGCCCGGCTCGCCACCGAACAACGCACCCGGGTCATGACGACGCTGCAGGACGGGTTCGGGAGGGTGTGACCGTCACATTGCCGATCCGGAACATGCACCCTCCTCGAACGACTCGACGCACAGCGAAAGTCACGGTAGGGCTCCGATACGCACCGGTCGCCCTGTTCGGCCGACTCGGTCGCGGCTGTCGCGGCCCGGCGGCGGCGGGCACCGGAAACGGTCCGCACACAGCCCGGGTATAACTTTGGCCGCGGGGTCGATAGGCTTCGCGCCATGGCTGGAGACATCGTCCCGATCGAACTCGGTCTCACCGACGGCGACCTCGTGACACTGTGGGCACCACGGTGGCGTGAGGGCGACGACGAGTGGGAAGCATTCCTTGGTCACGAGGAAGACCTGTACGGGTTCGAATCAGTGGCAGAACTCGCTGCCTTCATCCGCACGAACACCGACAACGATCTCGTCGAGCACCCCGCCTGGAGTGTGGTGTCCGGGCTGTCCGCCGCCGAACTCGAACCCGACGAGAACTTCTGCTTCGATCTGATCGGGGTGCCGGAGCTGGCGGCGAG
Source organism: Rhodococcus mengyinensis (assembly GCF_048381435.1). NCBI lineage: Bacteria > Bacillati > Actinomycetota > Actinomycetes > Mycobacteriales > Nocardiaceae > Rhodococcus > Rhodococcus mengyinensis. Next base: position 34,230 of record NZ_JBLWIT010000125.1, read on the forward strand.
TGACCCCGAGGCTCTCGTCGTGAGCGAACTCGAAGACACGCTCAACATGGTGCGCAACATCGGTGAGGTCTGCGAACTGGACGCGGTCACCAAATTCTTCAACGCGAACCCCATCCTCGGCGCGCTGCCCGCAGGCGCCAGCGCATTCGAGGGCCGCGAGGGCGAGGAGCTGTGGGCCCAGATCGGCACCGCCATCGCGAAGGGCTGGGATGACGTCCTCGACGCCGTCGACAACATCGTCGCCACCCCCGAGGTGGATGCCGAGGCGGTAGCCGTCGCCGAGGCCGAACTGGTGGCCGCCGACGAGAACACCGTCGACGTGGACGACGTGGCCGAAGAGGCGGAGGAAGACGAGGAGTTCGTCGCGCTCGATCTCGACACCGAGGACGAGGACGAGGACGACTCGTTCTGGGGTGCGGTGGGTGTCGATCCCGTCAAGATCATCACGTCCGGGGAGACCTACTTCACGCTCCGCTGCTACCTCGACGACGACGCGCTCTTCCTCGGGCGTGACGGCGCGATCTTCGTCTTCACGTCCGAACGCGCGCTGGCCCGCTACCTCGCCGACAACCACGAGCACGCCCTCGCGCAGGTGAGCACGTACGAGGAGATCCGGGTGGCGGCCGTCGACGGCTCGCTCGAGGTCGAGGTCACCGACGAGAACGTGTACGTCCTCCCCGGTCTCGCCGACGACCTGGCCGCCGGTCCGGAGTCCGTCGACGCGGACCAGCTCGACCTTGCCGTCGAATTGTTCACCGATGCAGCCGATTTCGCCGATGACGATTCGGTGGAGACCGCACTCGCGACGTCCGAGCCCCTGGGCTGGTACGTCTCGTTCGTCCTCAACCCGGATCCGACGCGGATGGCGCCCAGCGCACCGTTCGACGCCGAGGCCGAGGCGTGGCGGACGCTCGAGCGGGAGTTCGAGGCCCGCCTGCGGAAGGTCTGAGCGCCCGCCCTCGGGCCGCTCAGCCCACCAGCACGGCGAATCCCGGCTTGATCACCTCGTCGATCAGCTGCAACCGCTGATCGAACGGGATGAAGGCCGATTTCATGGCGTTGATGGTGTAGCGCTCGAGATCCGTCCAGCCGTAACCGAACGTCTCGACGAGGCGGAGCATCTCCTGGCTCATGCTGGTGTCGCTCATCAGCCGGTTGTCGGTGTTGACGGTCACCCGGAACCGCAGCCGGGCGAGCAGGTCGAACGGATGATTCTCGAGCGCGTCCACGGCCCCGGTTTGAACATTGGAACTGGGACACAGTTCCAGGGGAATCCTCTTGTCCCGCACATAGTTCGCGAGCGCGCCCAGCACCGGGACGCCGTCGTCGCCGATCGTGATGTCGTCGGTGATCCGGACCCCGTGGCCGAGGCGGTCCGTGCCACAGAACGCGATGGCCTCGTGGATGGACGGCAGACCGAACGCCTCACCCGCGTGAATGGTGAAATGCGCATTGCTGCCCCGCATGTACTCGAAGGCGTCGAGGTGGCGGCTGGGCGGATTCCCGGCCTCGGCACCGGCGATGTCGAAGCCGACGACGCCGCGGTCCCGGAACCGGATCGCCAGTTCCGCGATCTCCCGGGACCGCGCCGCGTGCCGCATCGCGGTGAGCAGTACGCCGATCCGAATGTTCTGGCCGCGCACCTCCGCCGCCGACTCCCCTGCCTCGAATCCCAGCAGGACCTTTTCCACCACCTCGTCCAGGGTCAGCCCCTCCTCGAGGTGCTGCTCCGGGGCGAACCTGACCTCGGCGTAGACCACTCCGTCGTCGGCGAGGTCCTCGGCGCATTCACGGGCGACGCGTTCGAGCCCGACGGGTGTCTGCATGACCGCGACCGTGTGGGCGAACGTCTCGAGGTATCTCTCGAGCGAACCGCTGTCGGCGGCCTCCCGAAACCACGTGGCCAGCGCGGGCGCGGTGTCGGCGGGCAGCGCGTCGTAGCCGCAGTCGCGGGCGAGTTCGAGAACCGTCTCGGGCCGGAGACCTCCGTCGAGATGGTCGTGCAGCAACACCTTCGGCGCTCGGCGCAGGGCCGACAGATCCAGTGCGGTCATGCGTCGACGTTAGCGTGAGGGATCCTCTATCCGCTCGATGACGAGCGGCGTGGTCACCGACGGCGCGTCGGCCATGACGGTCCAGGCTTCGGAAAGTGCGGCTTTCGCCGCGGCGAACCGTTCGGGCGTGTCGGTGTGCAGCGTGACGAGCGGGGTGCCCACCGACACCGTCTCCCCCGGTTTCGCGTGCAACTCGATGCCCGCACCCGCCTGCACCGGCTCGCCCTGTCGCGCCCGACCGGCGCCGAGCCGCCATGCGGCGAGCCCGACCGCCATGGCGTCGAGACCGCACACCACGCCGTCCGACTCGGAGAGCAGCACCTCGGTGTGCCGGGCCGTCGGCAGCGGCGCGTCGGGGTCGCCGCCCTGGGCGGCGATCATCCTCCGCCAGCGGTCCATGGCGGACCCGTCGCGCAGTTTGTCGGCGGGGTCGACTCCGTCGATTCCGGCCGCCTTCAACATTTCTCGCGCGAGCTCGAGCGTCAGTTCCACGACGTCGGATGGGCCGCCTCCAGCCAGCACCTCCAGCGATTCCCGGACCTCGAGTGCGTTGCCCGCGGTGTGGCCGAGGGGCGCGTCCATCGCCGTGAGCAACGCCATCGTCCGCACTCCGGCGTCGTTCCCGAGGTCGACCATCGTCTGGGCGAGCTCCCGCGCGTCGTCGAGCTTCTTCATGAACGCGCCCGACCCGACCTTGACGTCGAGCACGAGCGCGCCGGTGCCCTCGGCGATCTTCTTGCTCATGATCGAGCTGGCGATCAGGGGGATCGATTCGACCGTCCCGGTGACGTCGCGGAGCGCGTACAACCGCCGGTCCGCCGGCGCCAGGTCTGCGCCGGCGGCGCAGACGACGGCTCCGACGGCGGGGTCGGACAGGATCTCGGCCATCTCGGAGGTGTCGAGGTCGGCGCGCCAGCCAGGGATCGACTCGAGCTTGTCGAGGGTTCCGCCGGTGTGACCGAGCCCGCGTCCCGACAGTTGCGGCACCGCGGCGCCGCATGCCGCGACCAGCGGTGCGAGCGGGAGCGTGATCTTGTCGCCCACACCACCCGTCGAGTGCTTGTCCACGGTGGGGCGGCCGAGGTGGGTGAAGTCGAGGCGTCGACCGGACGAGATCATCGCCGTGGTCCAGCGGCTCACCTCCTCGCGCGTCATCCCGCGGAAGTAGATCGCCATGGCCAGCGCCGACATCTGCTCGTCGGCCACGACCCCCCGGGTGAATGCCTCGACCACCCAGTCGATCTCTGCACCGGACAGTTCCCTGCCGTCGCGCTTGGCGGCGATGATCGACGAAGCGTCATGCATGGCTGATTCTCCCCTTCTCCTCCGGACCGAAAGCGTCCGGCAGCAGCTGTTCCAATGGGCGCACGCCGGCCCGGTGGTCGACGAGCAGTCCGGGGCCGCCGTGCTCGAAGAGAATCTGCCGGCAGCGTCCGCACGGCATGAGTATGTCGCCACTCGCGTCACAGCAGGTGAAGGCGATTAATCGCCCGCCGCCGCCCGCAAATAAGTTACCGACCAGTACGCACTCGGCGCAGAGCCCCAAACCGTATGAGACATTTTCCACATTGCATCCGACGACGATTCGTCCATCGTCCACCAGTGCCGCCGCCCCCACCGCGAACCCGGAGTAGGGCGCATAGGCTTGGCCCATCACCTCATGCGCGTTGGCGCGCAACAGTTTCCAATCGATCTCGACCATGGTTCCCCATCCAATCACGTGGGCTGAATGGATGCAGAGATTCGCCCGGTACGGCCCGATCCGCATTGGAGAGGCAAACCTAACTTCATTTGAAAGGGCCGTACGAACCCCGACTCGAATTAGTTCCCCCGTTTCCGTTGGGTTTAGAGTTCAGAGAAGTCGGTTCAGGATCACGTCGGGTCCCCAGTTGTGGTATGTCCGCAACGCTGCGCAGACTCGACACGTCCACCAATGACGTTGGAGGCACAGCACTCGATGAGTACTACGACTGAAGCCGCTCCGGCCAAGGAGCGCACACGGTCGCTTTACCGGGGCGACCCCGGAATGTGGTCCTGGGTTTTGCACCGGATCACAGGCGTAATGACGTTCTTCTTCCTATTCGTGCACGTGCTGGATACCGCGCTGGTGCGCGTGAATCCCGACACGTACGACAGTGTCATCGAGACCTACAAGAACCCGATCGTCGGGCTCATGGAGCTCGCGCTCGTCGCCGCGGTGCTGTACCACGCACTGAACGGTGTCCGGGTGATGCTGGTGGACTTCTGGTCCAAGGGACCGCAGTACCAGCGCCTGATGCTCTGGGTAATCCTCGCGATCTGGTTCCTGGTGATGATCCCGGGCGCAGGCCGCATCTTCTACAACATGTTTGCGGGGCACTGACATGACGACAGAAGCCAAGAGTCTCGGCAAGACCTACGACCGTCCCGCCAGCCTGGACAACCCGCGCTCTCCGCGCCGGACCTCGAAGAACAACTTCGAGCTGTACGCCTGGCTGTTCATGCGGTTCTCCGGACTCGCACTGATCTTCCTCGTGCTCGGCCACCTCTTCATCATGCTGATGCTCGACGACGGTGTGCACCGCATCAACTTCGCGTTCGTCGCAGGCCGCTGGTCCAGCCCGTTCTGGCAGTTCTGGGACCTCACCATGCTGTGGCTTGCCCAGCTGCACGGCGGAAACGGACTCCGCACGGTCATCGCGGACTACTCCCGCAAGGACTCCACGCGCTTCTGGCTGACCACGATCCTCGTTCTCTCGATGATCCTGATCATGGGCCTCGGCACGTACGTCATCTTCACCTTCGACCCCAATATCTCGGCGAGCTAGGGGAGCACAGACTTCATGCAGGAACACCGTTATGACGTGGTCATCGTCGGCGCCGGCGGCGCCGGCATGCGCGCAGCGATCGAGGCCGGTCCCCGCGCCCGCACCGCGGTACTGACCAAGCTCTACCCCACCCGCAGCCACACCGGCGCGGCCCAGGGCGGCATGTGCGCCGCGCTGGCGAACGTGGAGGAAGACAACTGGGAGTGGCACACCTTCGACACGGTCAAGGGCGGCGACTACCTCGCCGACCAGGACGCCGTCGAGATCATGGCCAAGGAGGCCATCGACGCGGTGCTCGACCTCGAGAAGATGGGTCTGCCGTTCAACCGCACGCCCGAGGGCAAGATCGACCAGCGTCGTTTCGGTGGTCACACCCGCGATCACGGTAAGGCCCCCGTGCGCCGCGCATGTTATGCCGCGGACCGCACCGGTCACATGATCCTGCAGACGCTCTACCAGAACTGCGTCAAGCACGACGTCGAGTTCTTCAACGAGTTCTACGCCCTCGACATCGCGATCACAGAGACGGAGAACGGCCCCGTCGCCACCGGCGTCATCGCCTACGAGCTGGCCACCGGCGAGATCCACGTCTTCCACGCGAAGTCCATCGTGTTCGCCACCGGCGGCTCGGGACGCATGTACAAGACGACGTCCAACGCGCACACCCTCACCGGTGACGGCATGGGCATCATCTTCCGCAAGGGCCTTCCGCTGGAGGACATGGAATTCCACCAGTTCCACCCCACAGGCCTGGCCGGGCTCGGCATCCTCATCTCCGAGGCCGTGCGCGGTGAGGGCGGCATCCTCCGCAACGCCGACGGCGAACGGTTCATGGAGCGCTACGCCCCCACCATCAAGGACCTCGCACCCCGTGACATCGTCGCGCGGTCGATGGTCCTCGAGGTCCTCGAGGGACGCGGCGCGGGACCGAACAAGGATTACGTCTACATCGACGTGACCCACATCCCCGAGGAAGTCCTCGACGAGAAGCTCCCCGACATCATGGAGTTCTCCCGCACCTACCTCGGTGTGGACCCGGTCAAGGAACCGGTGCCGGTGTACCCCACCTGCCACTACGTCATGGGCGGCATCCCCACCCGGATCAACGGTGAGGTCCTGCGCAACAACGACGAGATCGTCCAGGGCCTGTACGCCGCCGGCGAGTGCGCCTGCGTCTCCGTCCACGGCGCGAACCGTCTCGGCACCAATTCGCTGCTCGACATCAACGTCTTCGGACGCCGCGCCGGCATCGCCGCCGCCGAGCACGCCAACAACAGCGAGTTCGTCGACATGCCCGAGGCGCCCGAGAAGATGGTCGACGACTGGATGGCCACCATCCTCTCCGACCACGGTCACGAGCGTGTCGCGGACATCCGCAGCGAGCTGCAGCAGTCGATGGACAACAACGCCTCGGTGTTCCGTACCGAAGAGCGCCTCACCCAGGCGCTCAAGGACGTGCGCGCCCTCAAGGAGCGCTACAACCACATCACGGTGCAGGACAAGGGCAAGCGCTACAACAGCGACCTGCTCGAGGCCGTCGAGCTCGGCTTCCTCCTCGAGATGGCGGAGGTCACCGTCGTCGGCGCGCTGAACCGCAAGGAATCGCGCGGCGGCCACGCCCGTGAGGACTACCCGGACCGCAACGACGCCGAGTACATGAAGCACACGATGGCATACAAGGAGGGCGACGGCCTGCTCTCCGACATCCGTCTCGACTACAAGCCGGTAGTCCAGACCCGTTACGAGCCGATGGAGCGTAAGTACTGATGAGCGCACCTGCAGTCGACAAGAGCGAGAACAAGGCGGATCTCCCTCCCGTTCCCGAGGGCGCCGTCATGGTCACCCTCAAGATCGCGCGGATGAACCCGGAGTCCGGCGAGGGCCAGCACTGGGACAGCTTCCAGGTTCCGGCTCTGCCGACGGACCGCATGCTGAACCTGCTCCTGTACGTGAAGGGCTACCTCGACGGCACCCTCACGTTCCGTCGCAGTTGCGCCCACGGCGTGTGCGGTTCGGACGCGATGCGGATCAACGGCGTCAACCGTCTGGCCTGCAAGCTCCTCATGAAGGACATGCTGCCCAAGGACGGCAAGCCGGTCACGATCACCGTCGAGCCCATCAAGGGCCTGCCGGTGGAGAAGGACCTCGTCGTCGACATGGAGCCCTTCTTCGACGCGTTCCGCGCCGTGAAGCCGTTCCTCATCACCACCGGCAACGAGCCCACCCGTGAGCGCATCCAGTCGCAGCACGACCGGGCACGTTTCGACGACACCACCAAGTGCATCCTGTGTGCCTGCTGCACCACGTCGTGCCCGGTGTACTGGAGCGACGGCAGCTACTTCGGTCCGGCCGCCATCGTCAACGCTCACCGCTTCATCTTCGACAGCCGTGACGAGGGTGCGTCGGAGCGTCTCGACATCCTCAACGACAAGGACGGCGTCTGGCGTTGCCGGACCACGTTCAACTGCACCGACGCGTGCCCCCGTGGCATCCAGGTGACGAAGGCGATCCAGGAAGTCAAGCGCGCGCTGCTGTTCGCACGCTGACCCCAGGTCTGCCGAGCACGTTCCAGGGCGCCCCCGACCGCACCGGTCGGGGGCGCCCTGCGTCGTGTCCGACCTCACTGTCCGAGCGGTCCCACGGTGACATCTCCGCGCTACTGTCGAGAACAGATGCTCCCGACGGACAGTGAGGTTCACCCATGGCGCAGTCGCCCACTCCCGCAGTGGTCACGGTCACCGGAGCGGCAGGCAGCATCGGCTACGCGGCGCTGTTCCGGATCGCCGCGGGCGAGATGCTCGGGCCCGACATCCCGATCCGGCTGCGGCTCTTGGAGATTCCGTCGGCAGTGTCCGCCGCCGAGGGCACCGCGATGGAGCTCGACGACAGCGCCTTCCCTCTGCTCCGCGACATCGAGGTCCACGACGACCCGAAGCGGGGCTTCGACGGCACCGACGTGGCGCTCCTCATCGGATCGCGTCCCCGGTCCAAGGGCATGGAGCGTGGCGACCTCCTGGCCGCGAACGGGCAGATCTTCACCGTGCAGGGTCGCGCGCTCAACCAGGTTGCCGCGGACGGAGTCCGGGTGCTGGTCGTGGGCAACCCGGCGAACACCAACGCGCTGGTCGCCGCGAACAACGCCCCCGACATCCCGGCGGAGCGGTTCACGGCGTTGACCCGGCTCGACCACAACCGCGCGATCGCCCAGTTGGCACGGCACTCGGGCGCCGCGGTGAAGGACATCAGCCGCGTCGCGATCTGGGGCAACCACTCCAGCACCCAGTACCCCGACATCTTCCATGCGCGGGTCGGTGACCGGTCCGGTGCCGAGTTCGCCGCCGACCGCGAATGGCTTACCCGCGACTTCATTCCCACGGTCGCGAACCGTGGCAGCGCGATCATCGAGGCTCGCGGCGCATCCTCCGCGGCCTCCGCCGCCAACGCCGCGATCGATCACGTCCACGACTGGGCGCTCGGCACCCCCGAGGACGAGTGGACGTCCGTGGCGCTGCCCTCCACCGGCGCCTACGGCGTGCCGGAGGGACTGGTGAGCTCGTTCCCGGTTCGCTCGGTCGACGGGTCGTGGCAGATCGTGGACGGGCTGGAGATCGACGACTTCTCGCGGAAGCGGATCGACGCGTCGGTCGCGGAACTCGAATGCGAACGCGACGCCGTCCGGGGCATGGGTTTCATCTGATCCGACGTTCGTCTTCCGGAACGGTCGCGTGGACGTCACGAAATCGTGTCGACACGTGTCCGTTGTCGGAAGTCGACCGGTCGTCGCATACGCTGCCTCTTCGATGATGTGGCGTCGAGTGTGTACCGCGGTCGTGTCCGGAACCCTGCTGGCCGGACTCTCGGTGAGTGCTGCCGGGGCGATTCCGCCCGCGGCGCCCTCCTCCCCCACCTCCACACCGTTCGCCACCCCGAACACCGACAACTGCCCCAACCGGTCGGCCCCCGCGCCTGCGATCGACCTGTCGGAGGTACCCCAGCCGGGTGATCCGACACCGAGCGCCGTATCGGTGCCCGAAGAGCCGGTGGGCGGACCGAAGCTGGTCGAGTGCGGGGTGATCCTTCCCGACGATGCGCCGGCGCTGCCCGCCGACATCGCGGCGTCCGGCTGGGTGGTCGCGGACATCGACACCGGAGACGTGCTCGCGGCGAAGGACCCGCACGGCCGCTACCGGCCCGCGAGCACCATCAAGATACTGCTGGCTCTCGTGGCGCTGGGCGAACTGGATCTCGACAAGACCGTGACCGCCACCGCCGAGGACGCCGCGGTGGAGGGCAGCGCCGTCGGGATCGGCAAGAACGGTCAGTACACGAACCGGCAGCTGATGCAGGGCCTGGTGATGGCCTCGGGGAACGACGCCGCCCACCTCCTCGCCCGGCAACTCGGCGGCGACGCCGCCACGGTCGACAAGATGAACCACCTCGCCGACACCCTCGGCGCGCACGACACGAGGACCGCGACCCCGTCGGGGCTCGACGGCCCCGGCATGAGCAGCTCCCCGTTCGACCTCGCGCTCATCTTCCACACCGCGATGAAGAACCCGACGTTCGCGGAGCTGATCTCCACCGAGACGGTGCAGTTCCCGGGTTTCCCGAAGGATCCGGCGATTCCGGACGATCAGGACCGGCCCCCGTTCGCACTGGCCAACGACAATCAGCTGCTCTACAACTACGACGGCGCACTGGGCGGCAAGACCGGGTTCACCGACGACGCCCGCCACACCTATGTCGGCGGCGCCGATCACGACGGTCGCCGCCTGATGGTGACGTTGATGGGCGCCGAAGCCCAGCCGATCCGGCCGTGGGAGCAGGCGGCACGACTGCTGGATTACGGTTTCGCCCTCGACCGCGACGCCCAGGTGGGATCCCTCGAGGACCTGTATCCGGCCGACACCGGTTCCGCCGCGGTGCTTGCCGCACCGCCGCAACAGGATTCGGCCGCCGCGACGAGTTCCGTCGTCGCGTCGGGTTCCGACCACCCCGACAACACACTCGCCCTGCGGGCAGGTGTCGGGATCGTGGGGGCGGCCGTCGTCCTCATGCTGGTGCTCTGCGCGCGTCGGCTGTCCCGCAGGCGCTGACGAAAACCGGCGCCCGGCTCAGCGCTTGCTGCGGGTCAACAGTCCGGACAGTCCGAGCGCCGCGGCGGCGCCCACACCCACCAGTGCAAGTCCCCCACGCACACCCGGCCCCTCGTGCACCTCGATCCGGGGGTTGATGACGGCCGGATCCGGCGGCGGCACAAAGGCGAGCGCGAGGCTGGCGCGGGTGGTCGCGGCCCACGCCGTCGAGAAGAGCAGCATCCGGCACGTCAGGTAGATGAACACGAGCAGACCGATGATCGGACCGAACGCCACACCGGCGGGACCCGCGGTGACCGCCGAGAGGTAGATGGCACCGACCTGCTTGAAGATCTCGAACACCACGGCCGCGAGCAACGCCGCCTTGAGCGCACTGCGGAACGTGACGGGTTCGCGGGGCAATCGGGCGATCACCCAGGCGAACACCGCCCACGTCGCGAGAAGCGACACCACGGTCGACAGTGCGCGCAACCCGGCGTCGATCCCGGGAACGTCGTCGAGGTTCAGCACCTCGACCACCGTTCGGGCCACGGGACCGCTACTCAGCGCGGAGGATCCGAGAGAGACCACCATCGCCAGACCCAGCCCGAGCAGCGCGGCCGCGTCGCCCAGCTTGGTCCGGACGAATCCCTTGGACTCGCGCTGGCTCTCCCACATCGCCGTCAGCGCGTCGCGCAGGTTCGCCATCCACCCGAGTCCCGCGTACGCGGCACCGAGCAGACCGAGAACACCCACGCTGGCACGGGACGCGATCGCCGAATCGATGACCGTGTTGAGCGTGTCACCCAGACTTCCGGGAACGTTCTTGGTGATGCTGTCCTGCAGCTCCTGCAGCAACTCCGGCTGCCCGGCGAGGACGAAACCGGCGATGGCGAACGCGACCATCAGGATCGGAATCAGTGCGAGCACACTGAAATACGTGATCCCCGCCGCGTAGTAGTCGCCCTTCTGCTGCTGGTACCGCTGTGCGGCCCGCATCAGATGGTCGAACCAGGGGCGCGCTGCCCGCTGCCTGTCGAGAAAACTCGGTTCGTCAGCCACAGTGCTCATCCCTTCGGTGTCAGAAACCCAACCTTCTCGTACACGGCCGCCAGAGTCTGCGACGACACCTCGCGGGCGCGGTGAGCACCGGCTGCGATGATCCGATCGAGTTCTGCCTCGTCCGAGAGGTACCCTTCCACCTTCGCTTTCAACGGTGTCACGAACTCGGCGAGGACATCTGCCGTATCGGTTTTCAGGTCGCCGTACCCCTTGCCCTCGTACCCGGCCACCAACGTCTCGACCGGAGTCCCGGACAGCGCGGACTGGATGGTGAGCAGGTTGCTCACACCGGGCTTGGCCTGCGGGTCGTAGCGGATCTCCCGCTCGTTGTCGGTGACCGCGGACTTGATCTTCTTCGCCGACACCTTGGGGTCGTCGAGAAGGTTGATCAGTCCGGCGGGGCTCGGACCGGACTTGCTCATCTTCGACGTCGGATCCTGCAGGTCGTAGATCTTGGCGGTGCCCTTGATGATCTGGGCCTCGGGAATGACGAACGCCTTCCCGAACCGGGTGTTGAACCGCTGGGCGAGATCGCGGGACAGTTCGAGATGCTGACGCTGGTCCTCGCCGACGGGGACCCGCTGCGGACGGTAGAGCAGGATGTCGGCAGCCATCAGCACCGGATACGTGAACAGGCCGACGCTCGCGTTCTCACTGCCCTGTTTGGCCGACTTGTCCTTGAACTGCGTCATCCGGCTCGCTTCACCGAAACCGGTGATGCAGTTGAGGACCCACGCCAGCTGCGCGTGCTCGGGCACCTGGCTCTGCACGAACAGCGTGGCGCGGTCGGGGTCGATTCCGAGCGCCAGCAGCTGCGCCGCCGCGATCTTCGTACGACGGCGCAGCTCCTTCGGGTCCTGCGCCACCGTGATCGCGTGAAGGTCGGGGATGAAGTAGAACGCGTCGAAGTCGTCCTGCAGAGGCACCCACTGCTGCAGAGCACCCAGGAAGTTGCCGAGGTGGAACGAGTCGGCGGTGGGCTGGATGCCGGAGAGCACCCGCGGTTTCGCGATGGGTTTCTGAGCTGCAGGGGTCGACATGAGTACTGATCTTTTCACGTGCGCCGTGACGACACGAATCAGATACCGGCCGTCACCGGTACTGGACGGTGACCGGCGCGTGATCTGACCACCGCTGGTCGTAGGTTTCGGCGCGCTCGACGACGGCCTGCTTGGCCCGCTCAGCCAGTTCCCGGGTGGCGATCTGGTAGTCGATGCGCCAGCCGGAGTCGTTGTCGAACGCCTTCCCGCGGTACGACCACCAGGAGTACGGCCCGGCGACGTCGGGATTGAGGTGCCGGACCACGTCGGTCCAGTGCGCGTCCTCGGCGAACAGGGCGCCGAGCCACTCCCGCTCGTTCGGGAGGAAACCGGAGTTCTTCTTGTTGGTCTTCCAGTTCTTCAGGTCGAGTTCGGCGTGGGCGATGTTCCAGTCGCCGCAGACCACGACGTGCCTGCCTGCCGCGACGGCGGCCGCTGCGGTGTCGGTGAGGTACCGGGCGAAGGAGTCCATGAACCGCTCCTTCTCCTCCTGCCGCGGTGTCTGGGCCTCCCCGGAGGGCAGGTACAGGCTCGCGACGGTCAGGTCGTCGAAGTCGGCCTCGAGGTAGCGGCCCGCGGTCGCGAACTCGTCGTCACCGTGGCCGACGCGGAAGGCGTCGGCAGGTTTCCGGGACAGGATCGCGACGCCGTTGCGTCCCTTCGACGACGGCTCCGCGGACACCAGGTTCCATCCGCCCTCCAGAGCGGGCGCGAGCGTCTCGGCGAGCTGCTCGTCGGACGCCCGCGTCTCCTGCAGACACACGACGTCGGCCTCTGTGCGCTCGATCCACTCGGTGAGCCCCTTGCGGGCGGCGGCGCGAACGCCGTTGACATTGACGGTGGTGATGATGTGTGGCACGGCAAGCACCGTAGCGGACGCGTACGACAGCGCGGCTACCGAGACGAACGGGCGCTGCGGCGTTCCATCGCGACCGCCACGGTGAGGACCACGAGACCCGCCACGGCCAGCAGCGCACCGACCGCGGCGGGCGCCGTGTAGCCGTAGCCGGCCGCGATCACGACACCACCGATCCACGCCCCGAACGCGTTCGCGATGTTGAGGGCCGCGTGGTTGAGCGAGGCGGCGAGGGTCTGGGCGTCCGCGGCGACGTCCATCAGCCGGGTCTGCAACCCGGGAACCATCGACGCACCCGCCGCACCGACGAAGAACACCAGCAGCAGCGCCGTGTACGGGTTGTGGGAGGCGATCACGAAGACGCCGAGCAACACCCCGAGCGCCGTCATCGATACGAACAGGCCGGGAATCAGCGCCCGGTCGGCGAGTCGGCCGCCGATCAGATTGCCCGCGACCATGCCCAGGCCGTAGATCATCAGGGCCAGCGGCACCAGCGACCGCGACAGGCCGGCGACGTCGGTGAGCGTCGTGCTGATGTACGTGTAGACGGCGAACATGCCACCGAACCCGACCATGCCGATGATCAGCGTCATCCACACCTGCGCGCGGCGCAGGGCACCGAGTTCGGTGAGGGGATTCGACATCCGCATGGCGGCGAGCGCGGGCACCCACGACCAGATCGCGCCCAGTGTCACCACACCGATCACGGCCACGAGCGCGAAGGCGCTGCGCCAGCCGAGCGTCTGGCCCAGCCACGACGCGACGGGAACGCCGACGACGTTGGCCACCGACAGTCCCATCATCACGAGAGCGACCGCCCTGGCTCGCTGGCCGCGGTCCGCGAGGTGCGCCGCCACGAGGGCCGCGACACCGAAGTAGGCGCCGTGCGGCAGGCCCGCCACGAACCGCGCGGCCATCAGCACGCCGTAGTTCGGCGCGAACACCGTGGCGGCGTTGCCGATCGTGAACGCCGCCATCAACGCGATCAGCAGCGTCTTACGGGGCACCCGCGCGGTCAACGCCGCGATGAGTGGCGCGCCGACGACCACACCCAGCGCATACGCCGAGATGACGTGCCCGGCCGTCGGCTCGGTGATCCCGAGACTCGACGCCATCTCGGGCAGTAGCCCCATCGCCACGAACTCGGTGGTCCCGATCCCGAAGCCACCGAGCGCGAGCGCGATCATGGCGAGCTTGCGGACGGACGGATGTTGGGCGATGACACCGAGGTGCTCGGGGCGGACGGGGGTGGAAGTGCTCACAGCAGAACTTTCGACTAGGCGGGGAGACGGCTACGCGGCGCACGGCGCCTCGTTGCGCAACGACCCACATCGAAATTCTCTTCCCCGGATTCCGCTTTTCGCGCCGCGAGCGACCGTGAGATGACTCACCCGGCCCGGAAACCCCGAACGGGACGCCCCGTGAGGGGACGTCCCGCTCGTAACGCTGTGGCTCGGTGCCTACTGCTCGGCGATGGCCTTCTGGAGGTTGATGTCCAGCGCACCGAGGAACTCCTCGGTGGTCAGGTAGCCCTGGTCGCCGCCGACCAGCATCGCGAGGTCCTTGGTCATCTGGCCACCCTCGACGGTCTTGATGACCACGTCTTCGAGCTTCTGGGCGAAGCCGATGACGTCGGGGGTGTTGTCCAGCTTGCCGCGGTGCTCGAGTCCACGGGTCCACGCGAAGATCGACGCGATGGGGTTGGTGGACGTCGGCTTGCCCTGCTGGTGCTGACGGAAGTGACGCGTCACGGTGCCGTGTGCGGCCTCGGCCTCACACGTCTGTCCGTCCGGGGTCAGCAGCACGGAGGTCATGAGGCCGAGCGATCCGAAGCCCTGCGCGACGGTGTCGGACTGGACGTCGCCGTCGTAGTTCTTGCAGGCCCAGACGTAGCCGCCCTCCCACTTGAGCGCCGACGCGACCATGTCGTCGATGAGACGGTGCTCGTAGGTGAGTCCTGCCGCGTCGAACTCCGACTTGAACTCGGTCTCGTAGACGTGCTGGAAGATGTCCTTGAACGCGCCGTCGTACGCCTTGAGGATGGTGTTCTTGGTCGACAGGTACACCGGGTAGTTCTGCTGCAGGCCGTAGTTGAGCGAGGCGCGCGCGAAGTCCTCGATGGACTTGGTGAAGTTGTACTGACCCTGGACGACGCCGCCGCCCTCGGGGAAGTTCACCAGCTCGTGCTCGATCGGCTCGCTGCCGTCCTCGGGCGTGTAGGTGATCATCACCTTGCCGGGACCGGGGACCTTGAAGTCGGTGGCGCGGTACTGGTCGCCGAAGGCGTGACGGCCGATGATGATCGGCTTGGTCCAGCCCGGAACCAGTCGCGGAACGTTGGAGATGATGATCGGCGCGCGGAAGATCGTCCCACCGAGGATGTTGCGGATGGTGCCGTTGGGCGACCGCCACATCTTCTTGAGACCGAACTCCTCGACGCGTGCCTCGTCCGGGGTGATGGTCGCGCACTTGACGCCGACGCCGTGCTTCTTGATGGCGTTGGCCGCGTCGACGGTCACCTGGTCGTCGGTCTCGTCCCGGTGTTCGATGCCGAGGTCGTAGTACTCGAGATTCACATCCAGGTAAGGATGGATCAGTTTGTCTTTGATGAACTGCCAGATAATGCGTGTCATCTCGTCGCCGTCGAGTTCGACGACGGTGCCCTCAACCTTGATTTTGGACATGGGTGCTTCGCGTCCTCCTAGGAAGATTCCCTGGTTACACGGTTGCGGTCGCACTTTGTGAGTGGGTCCGCGAACGGTTCGCTTTTCAAACGTAGACGGTCAAGGCGGCCGCTGGGAGACCGCACGTAAACAAGACAAGCGTACTGCTATGCGCCACGCTCGCAACACCTGGGGCACGGAGGCCATCCCTACTCACGGGTAACTTTTCCCTGCTAGTGGCCCTGATCGGTGCCGTTTCCGGTCGTTCCACCCCAGCCGCTAAGATTCACTCCAGGTCATGAGTGCCAGCAACGAGCCCCGGCTAGCTGGCCGGCAACCCTCCACCGCGGTGGGGTGCCCCGGGTGATGACCTGGTTCCCTGATTCATACAACAGTCGGGTGACAAGCGCGGGTCCGACATCGGAGGTTCATGATGTGTTGTTGTTGTCGTAGATAGACCCCAGACAAGCCCTGCGCGCGAACGAACCAGCAACTCCGTCGCGCCTCGTCAGACCACTGGAGTAGACAGCACATGACCGAGAACTGGTCGTTCGAGACCAAGCAGATCCACGCCGGGCAGACGTCCGACGCGACCACCAAGGCGCGGGCGCTGCCGATCTACCAGACCACCTCGTACACGTTCGACAGCACCGATCACGCTGCCGCGCTGTTCGGTCTGGCCGAGCCGGGCAACATCTACACCCGCATCATGAACCCCACCCAGGACGCGGTCGAGCAGCGCATCGCCGCCCTCGAAGGCGGCGTCGCCGCCCTGCTGCTGTCCTCCGGACAGGCCGCCGAGACGATCGCGATCCTGAACCTCGCCGAGGCGGGCGACCACATCGTCTCCAGCCCGCGGCTGTACGGCGGCACCTACAACCTCTTCCACTACACGCTGCCCAAGCTCGGCATCGAGGTCTCGTTCGTCGAGGACCCCGACGACCTCGAGCAGTGGAAGGACGCGATCCGGGACAACACGAAGGCGTTCTACGGCGAGACCATCTCCAACCCCCGCAACGACGTCCTCGACCTGCCGGGCATCTCCGGGATCGCCCATCAGCACGGGCTCCCGCTGATCGTCGACAACACGGTGGCCACCCCCTACCTGATCCGCCCCCTCGAGCACGGTGCGGACATCGTGGTGCACTCCGCCACCAAGTACCTCGGTGGCCACGGCACGGCGATCGCCGGTGTCATCGTCGACGGCGGCACGTTCGACTGGACCCAGGGCCGCCACGGCAACTTCACCACCCCGGACCCGAGCTACCACGGCGTCGTCTACTCCGAACTCGGACCGCCTGCCTTCGCCCTCAAGGCGCGCGTGCAGCTGCTCCGCGACCTCGGCTCGGCGATCTCCCCGTTCAACGCGTTCCTCATCGCCCAGGGTCTCGAGACGCTGAGCCTTCGCATGGAACGGCACGTGTCCAACGCGACCGCCGTCGCCCAGTACCTGGAGGCGCGGCCGGAGGTCGTGTCCGTCGGATACGCCGGGCTTCCGTCGTCGCCCTGGCACGACCGGGCGAAGCAGATCGCGCCGCGGGGTGCGGGCGCGATCGTGACGTTCGAACTCGCCGGCGGCATCGACGCGGGCAAGAAG
Source organism: Rhodococcus mengyinensis (assembly GCF_048381435.1). Taxonomy (NCBI): domain Bacteria; kingdom Bacillati; phylum Actinomycetota; class Actinomycetes; order Mycobacteriales; family Nocardiaceae; genus Rhodococcus; species Rhodococcus mengyinensis. Next base: position 51,384 of record NZ_JBLWIT010000125.1, read on the forward strand.
TTCGTCAACGCGCTCACCCTGCACAGTCACGTCGCGAACATCGGCGACGTCCGCTCGCTGGTGATCCACCCGGCGTCCACCACACACTCCCAGCTGACCCCCGAGGAGCAGGCCGCCAGCGGCGTCACCCCCGGACTGGTCCGCCTGGCTGTAGGCATCGAAGGGATCGACGACATCATCGCCGATATCGAGACCGGACTCACGGCGGCGGCATCTTGACCGTGAGCGCTGTACAGAACCTGCCCGTGGCGGACGGACGTCTCGGCACCATCGACATCGGATCGCTCGAGCTCGAGAGCGGAACAGTGATCCCGTCGGTGTCCCTCGCCGTGCAGCGATGGGGTGAGTTGTCCCCGAACCGGGACAACGTGGTGCTCGTCGAGCACGCCCTCACCGGCGACTCGCACGTCACCGGACCCGTCACCGACGAACACCCCTCCCCCGGCTGGTGGACCGGGATGGTCGGTCCGGGTGCGCCGATCGACACCGACGAATGGTGCGTCATCGCGACCAATGTCCTCGGTGGCTGCCGCGGCACCACCGGTCCCGGTTCGATCGCCGAGGACGGGCGCCCGTGGGGCAGCCGTTTCCCGGAGATCTCCATCCGCGACCAGATCGCGGCCGAGAAGAAGTTCACCGACCTGCTGGGCATCGACAAGCTGGCGTCCGTCGTCGGCGGTTCGATGGGCGGAATGCGCGCGCTCGAGTGGGCCGTCACCTACCCGGACCAGGTGGCGTCCGCGCTCGTTCTCGCGGTCGGCGCCCGCGCGACCGCCGACCAGATCGGCACACAGACCACCCAGATCGCGGCCATCACCAGCGACCCCGACTGGCAGGGCGGCGACTATCACGACACCGGCCGGATCCCCCGGGCCGGACTGCGCATCGCCCGCCGGATCGCGCACCTGACCTACCGCAGCGAGGCCGAACTCGACTCCCGGTTCGCGAACTCGCCGCAGGACGGCGAGGACCCGTGGCGCGGCGGCCGGTACGCCGTCGAGAGCTACCTCCAGCACCAGGCCGACAAGCTGGTCGGCAGGTTCGACCCGAGCACATACGTGCTGCTGTCCGAGGCCATGAACCGGCACGACGTGGGCCGCGGTCGCGGTGGCATCGCCGCGGCGCTGGGGACGATCACCGCACCCGTCATCGTGGGCGGCGTCGACTCCGACCGCCTGTACCCGATCCGCCTGCAGGAGGATCTGGCCAACGACATCCCCACCTGCGACGGTCTGCGGGTCCTCAACTCACGGGACGGCCACGACGGGTTCCTCACCGAGGCCGCCGCCGTCGCGAAACTGCTCTCCGAGACGATGCAACTGGCCCGCGCGGGGCGCTGACCCCCGTGCGGGACGACACCCGCTCGGACCGCTAGTCGGTTCCGAGCGGGTCGATCGACACGGCCAGCCACACGATTGCGCCCCCGACGGCCACCAGCGCACCCACGTCGAAAGGCTTGCTGCGCACCGCGAGCAGTCCGACGCGCTCCGACGGCATCATCAACCGGAATACCGCCGCGAGCAGCGTGGCGACGCCGAACACGAACGCGCCTCGTCGCCACCGATCCGCGAGCACGAACACGACGGCCACGACGATGACGACCAGGACTGCGAGCATCGGCAGATTCTTCTTCGCGAACTGCCCCCAGTCGGCCATCTCAGCCGAGAGACGCTGCGACACGCTCGGCCCGCTCCACGACGTTGGTCAGCAGGAAGGCACGGGTGAGCGGCCCGACGCCACCGGGGTTCGGGGACAGGAAGCCGGCGACCTCGGCGACATCCGCCGCAACGTCGCCGCGCAGTCCGTCCGCGGTGCGGCTCACACCCACGTCGAGCACCGCGGCACCGGGCTTGACCATGTCGGCCGTGACCAGACCGGGAACGCCCGCCGCCGCGATCACGATGTCGGCGCGGCGGACCTCCGCTCCGAGGTCTCGCGTACGGGTGTGGCAGAGGGTGACGGTGGCGTTCTCGCTGCGCCGGGTGAACAGCAGACCGATCGGGCGGCCCACGGTGACACCGCGACCGACGACGACGACGTGTGCCCCCTCGATCGGCACCTCGTACCGGCGCAGCAGGTGCAGGATTCCGCGCGGCGTGCACGGCAGCGGCGCTTCCTTGCCCAGCACCAGCCGGCCCAGGTTGACCGGGTGCAGGCCGTCGGCGTCCTTGTCGGGGTCGATGCGCTCGAGGGCGGCGTTCTCGTCGAGCTGCTTCGGCAGCGGGAGCTGCACGATGTAGCCGGTGCAGTCCGGGTTGGCGTTGAGCTCGTCGATGGTGGCGTCGAGCTTCTCCTGCGTGATGTCGCCGGGCAGGTCGCGGCGGATCGAGGTGATCCCGACCTTCGCGCAGTCGTTGTGCTTCCCGCGCACGTAGGCGGCCGACCCCGGGTCGTCCCCCACCAGAACGGTGCCGAGACCGGGCGTGATGCCCTTGTCCTTCAGGGCGCTCACCCGCACCTTCAGGTCTTCGAAAATCTCGTCGCGGGTCGCCTTGCCATCGAGGATCGTTGCAGTCACGTGCCCCATTCTCTCAGGTTCGCCATACACGCGTCAGGTCGGTTCCACCACGAGCCCGTTGGCGGTCGCGTACGCGATGGCCTGGGTGAGTTCGATCTGCGCCTTGTCCAGCGAGACCGCCGTCCACAGGTTCGCGTCGACGTGGGCGCCGCGCAGGTCCGCGCCGTCGAATTTCGCGCCGCCGGTGCGGGCGCCGAACAGATCCGCCGACCGGAGCACGGCGCGCCGGAGGTCGGTGCGGACGAGGTTGGCTTCCCGGAACCGGCAGTCCGTGAAATCGAGTCCGCGCAGGTCGGCACCGCCGAGCGACGCGAGCGTGAAATCGCATTCGTCGAAGACCATCGGGCGCAGCCGGCAGTTGTCGAACTCCGACCCGAGGAAGCTGCAGTTGCGGAACTCGCTGTGCCACAGCGTTGTTCTGGTGAACGAGCACGAGCGGAACGCCGTCTGCACATGATGTGACTCGGCGAGGTCGGCGCCCGTGAAATCGCAGTCGGTGAAGATCACCGACTCGGTGCGGAGTTCACTCAGGTCGGCGTCGCGGAAGTTGCATTTCGTGTAGTGCCGCCGCTGCCAGTTCTGCGCGGGGAGTCGTGCGTCGCCGTAGTCCTCACCCACCACCTCTTCTACCGGATCCATGCGTCCATCATGCCGCCTCGCGGTGTGCCCCTAAGCTGTGCGGGTGTTCCGAGTGATGTTCCACGAACCCCGAATCCCACCCAACACCGGCAACGCCATCCGCATGGTGGCAGGAACCGGGTGTGAACTGCACCTCGTGGGTCCACTCGGATTCGACCTGTCCGAGCCGAAACTCAAACGTGCCGGACTCGACTACCACGACCTGGCGTCGGTGACCGTGCACGAGAACCTGGAGGCGGCCTGGGCTGCGCTGGAGCCTGCGCGGGTGTACGCCTTCACCGCGCACGCCACCGTGTCGTACGCCGACATCGCCTACCAGCCCGGCGACGTTCTGCTGTTCGGTCCCGAACCCACTGGACTGTCGGAGGAGGTGCTGGCCGATCCCCACGTGACGGAGCGGCTGCGGATCCCCATGCTGCCCGGCCGCCGGTCGCTGAACCTGTCGAACGCCGCCGCCCTCGTCACGTACGAGGCGTGGCGCCAGCACGGATTCAGCGGGGCTGCGCTGTAGCTCCGACGGCTGCGGTCCCGACACCCGCGGCCGCGCCGGCACCGAGCGCGATGTCGAGGAAGTCGCGCGCCGCACCCTGGACGCCGCGCACCGGGTCCCAGACGGCGGAGAGCCGCCGCGGAAGCGTCAACCCCTCCACCTGAACGGAGGCGAGGCGGCCATCCGTCAAGTCGGCGGCCACCGCCAGCGAGGACAGCACCGCCGGAGCGTTACCCGCCACGACCGCTGCCTTCACCGCCGTGCACGACGTCAGCTCCAGCAACGGCGGAACGCACTGCGGCACCGCGTTCTCCAGGGTGGTGCGCGTCCCGGAACCGGACTCACGCTGGATCATCGGCGTCGCGGCGAGTTCGGACACGGGAATCGGTGACCGGCGGACCCATTCGTGCTCCGGCGGCACCACGACCACCAGGTGGTCGCGGCCGATCTCGCGTACCTGCAGTCCAGCCGGAATGTCCGGGCCCTCGACGAACCCGAGATCCGCCTCACCGGACAGCACCCGGGCGGTCACCTCGGACGAGTTGAGCAGCCGCACGTTGGTGACCACGTTCGGGTACTTGCGCCGCATCGCGACGGTCCACCCGGGAACCAGGTACTCGGCGATCGTCATGCTGGCCGCCACCGTCAGCCCGGCCTGCCGTTCGCCGCGCAGCGCCGCGACCCCCGACGCCAGTTCCTCGGCCGTGGCGAGGATGTGACTCGCCCATTCGAGGATGAGCGCGCCTTCCGACGTGGGCCGCACACCGCTGGCACCGCGGCTGAACACCTTGATGCCGAACTGACGCTCGGCCGACCGCACCCGGGCGCTGACCGCCTGCTGGCTGAGCCCGTGTTCACGCCCCGCCGCCCCCATGCTGCCGAGCCGCTCGACGGACAGCAGGACGTCGAGGGCACTGAGTTCGGGTACTCGGGGAGACAGCGGCACAACCCAAGGCTAGTCCCACAAACGCAATTTGTGGGTATTCAACGACAAGCCTTCTACCGGCCACGACGATGCGTCGGCAAGCTCTAGGTATGACCCCGAATTGGTTCGCAGCAGTGATGGGCACCGGCATCGTCGCAGTCGTCGCCGCGGCATTTCCGGCAGGCGGTCCGGTGGCCCGGACGGCCGCCGAGATCTTCTGGCTGATCGCCGCGACGCTGCTCGTGGTGCTGACGACCGCACTGGTGCGGCACTGGATCCGTCGCCGCGACGACGCACTCGCGGACGCGCGCAGCCACACGATGTTCCCGTTCTACGGCGCCGTGTCGATGGCGGTGCTGACGGTCGGCGCCGGCACCGGATCCGCGGGCCGCGCACTTCTCGGTGGTGTCGCTGTCGCCGCGTCGGCCACCCTGTGGACGATCGGAACCGTCATCGGGCTCGTCACCTACGTGGTGATGGCGCGCCGACTGGCCCGGCCTCACCAGGTGACTCCGGTGCCGTCCTGGCTCATGCCCGTCGTGCCGCCGATGGTGTCGGCCGCCACCGGTGCCGCGCTGGTCCAGCGCCTCCCGGAAGGCGCGGCCCAGATCGCGATGCTCGCGCTCTGCTACACGCTGTTCGCGCTGGCGCTGAGCGCCGCATTGACCGTCGCCGTCGTCGTCGGACGCCATCTGCTGAGCAACGGGCTCCCCGACACCCCGCTCGTGCCCACCCTGTGGATTCCGCTCGGCGTGATCGGCCAGTCGGTGGCGGCGATCAATCTGCTCGGCGGGGCATCCGGCCACGCCTGGCTCCACGCGGTGGGCGTGGTCTACGGGACCACCATTGGCGCACTCGGCGTCCTCGCCCTCGTGACGCTGGTCACGGTGACCGCCAAGGCCTTTCGCCGCGGGCTGGGGTTCACGCCCGGCTGGTGGAGTTTCACGTTCCCCGTCGGCACCTGCGCGCTGGGTGCGAACTCGCTCGGCGTCGCACTGGACTCGGTGGTGATCGTCGGCGTCGGCGTGACCCTGTGGTGCGCGCTGGTCCTGATCTGGAGCACCGTTGCGGTCCGCACACTGAGGCACGCCGCCGGGCAACGGGGTGGGCGCGTGGTCCGCGAGGACCCCGCGGCCCACGCCCTCAGCGCGGTCCGCTGACCGGAATGGTGCCCCGGGGTGTCACGCGCCCGACTCGACGGGGCGTCCGGACTGCATCCACGCGGACGTCCCGCCCGCGACCGACACGGCGTTGATCCCCCGCGCGTTCAGGTACTCCGCCGCCTGCAGGCTCCGGCCGCCCACCCCGCAGATCACGTAGACGACCTCGGCTTCCGGGATCTCGTCCACGCGCGCGACGAACTCACTGAGCGGAATCAGCGTCACACCTGGCACCCGTGCCTGGGCGTACTCGTCGGCCTCGCGCACATCGATGACGGGGGCACCGGACGCCAACGCGCCGTCCAGGGCATTCAGGTCGACTTCGATCATTGCGTCTTCGCCTCTTCTCGTTCCGGCGCCGGGCCCGGCGGTGGGCCGGCCGGCCTGTTGTACATCCGGCGCAGACGGTACGCGCCGTACACGACCAGTGCGATGACGGCCACGAAACCGAACCAGGGAATCAGCGCCCCCACGACCACGGCACCGCCCTTGATCGCAGACAGCAGGGCGTGCCAGCCCGCGACGAGCCCTTCCCAGAAGTTGTCCGGACCGGGACTGGGCTGCTCGGCATCCGTGGTGGTGACGTCGATCATGAGCGTCGCCAATGCCACCTGGTCGCTCAGCGACCGCTTCTGGGCGGTGAGGCTGTCCAGTTCGCCCTGACGCTCCGACAACGCCCTCTCGGCCTCGATCAGATCCGCGGTGTTCGCCGCCGACGTGATGAGCCCCTGCAGCCGGGTGACGGACGCCGTCAACGCGCCGATCCGGGCGTCGAGATCCTGCGACTGCATCGTCACGTCGCTCTTCGTGACGCTGACGCTGGTGACCTTGCCCAGTTCCCGCAGATCGTCCAACGTCCGGGTGAGCGAGTCGGCGGGCACCCGGATGGTCAGGGAACTGCTCGCGTCCTGGTCGTCGGAGCCCGGCTGTTCGGTGAGCTGGTCGACGCGTCCGCCCAGATCGTCGACCTTGTCCACGATCTGCCTGCCGACCGCCACCGGGTCGTCCGCCGTGAGCGCGACCTGACCGGTGATGATCTCCTGGCGGTCGGTGGGCGCCTGGTCCTTCGCGGGTTGCTGTACTGCGCCACCGATTTCCATCTGGCTCGAGTCCCCGGGTGTCGGGGCGGGCGACGGTTGGGAGGAATCGCTGCCGGAACCACCACACCCCGCGAGCGCCAGCGAAGCCACGACGATCGCCGACAAGACGTATCTCCTCATGTCCGAATGCTAGCGGTGCCAGCTCACCTGAAGTCCCTGGATTTGGCGGACACCCGCAAATCCATCAGCTGCAGCCGATCCGCCACCACCGTCACCGCCCCCTCCGCGTTCTGCACCTTGCCGCGGACCAGCAATGCGGGCGCCGTGTTGGCGAGCTTGCGGTACTTCGCCCACAACCCCACCGAACACACCACGTTGACCATCCCGGTCTCGTCCTCGAGGTTGATGAACGTGACCCCCGCGGCCGTCGCCGGGCGCTGCCGGTGGGTCACCGCCCCACCCACCAGAACCCGGTCGCCGTCGGGGACATCGAGCAGGTGCGCCGCCGGGATCACCCCCAGCGCGTCGAGTTGCGGGCGCAGGAACTGGGTGGGGTACGTGTCCGGTGACACCCCGGTGGCCCACACGTCCGCCGCGGCCAGTTCGAGATCGCTCATCCCCGGCAGGGTCGGCGCGCGGGTGGATGCCCCGATCCCCGGCAGCCGGTCGCGGCGCTCCCCCGCCGCGGCGCCCGCCGCCCACAACGCCTCCCGGCGGGACAACCCGAAACTGTCGAGAGCACCTGCGGTAGCCAGCGATTCGGCTTGCGCCGTGCTCAGTTCCACCCGGCCGGTGAGGTCGAGGAACGACGTGTACGGACCTCCGTCGCCGCGGGATTCGACGATCCGCTCGGCCAGCGCGGTCCCGATGTGCCGCACCTCCCCGAGCCCGAGACGCACCTCCGTCCCGCCCGCCTCGACGGTGGCGTGCGCGAGACTCGCATTGATGTCCGCGCCGTGCACCGGCACCCCGTGCCTGCGGGCGTCGGCCACCAGCGACTGCGGCGAGTAGAAGCCCATCGGCTGCGCCCGCAGCAGACCGGCGCAGAACGCCGCCGGGTGATGGAGCTTGAACCACGACGAATAGAACACCAGGGCGGCGAAACTCTGCGAATGGCTTTCGGGGAAACCGAAATTCGCGAAGGCGTACAGCTTCTCGTAGATCCGGTCGGCCACGTCGTCACCGATCCCGTGCATCTCCCGCATGCCCTGGTAGAGCCGCCCCCTCAACCGTTCCATCTTCTCGGGCGACCGCTTGGAACCCATGGCCCGGCGGAGCTGGTCGGCCTCGGCCGGGCTGAAACCCGCCACGTCGACCGCCATCTGCATCAACTGCTCCTGGAACAGCGGCACACCCAGCGTCCGCTTCAGTGCCTTCTCCAGGGACGGGTGGTCGTAGGTCACCGGTTCGAGCTTGTTGCGACGGCGGATATACGGGTGCACCGATCCGCCCTGGATCGGACCGGGACGGATGAGCGCCACCTCCACCACCAGGTCGTAGAAGTTCCGTGGTTTCAGCCTCGGCAGGGTGGCCATCTGGGCCCGTGACTCCACCTGGAAGACCCCCACCGAGTCCGCCCGCTGCAACATCTCGTAGACGGCTTCCTCCGAGAGGTCCAGCTGCGCCAGATCCACCTCGATCCCCTTGTGCTCGGCCACGAGGTCGATCATGTAGTGCAGCGCGGAGAGCATGCCGAGACCCAGCATGTCGAACTTCACCAGACCCACCGCCGCGCAATCGTCCTTGTCCCACTGCAGAACGCTGCGGTTCTCCATGCGCGCCCACTCCACCGGGCACACGTCGGCGATCGGCCGGTCGCAGATCACCATGCCGCCCGAGTGGATGCCGAGGTGCCGCGGAAACCCCTCGATCTGAGCGGCCAGCTCGAGGACGGCGGGCGGAATGTCGGTGCCGACCTCCTTCCCGATGCCGCCCCAGCGACTGACCTGTTTGCTCCACGCGTCCTGCTGCCCCTGCGAGAAACCCAGCGCCCGGGCCATGTCCCGCACCGAGGACTTGCCGCGGTACGTGATGACGTTCGCCACCTGCGCCGCGTACTGGCGTCCGTACTTGGCGTAGACGTGCTGGATGGCCTCCTCCCGCCGATCGGATTCGATGTCGACGTCGATGTCCGGCGGGCCGTCGCGTTCGGGCGAGAGGAAACGTTCGAACAGCAGCTTGTTGCGGACGGGATCCACGTTGGTGATGCCGATGGCGTAACAGACGGCGGAGTTGGCCGCCGAACCCCTTCCCTGGCAGAGAATGTCGTTGTTCTTGCAGAACGACACGATGTCGTGGACCACCAGGAAGTAGCCCGGGAAGTTCAGCCCGGTGATGATGTCCAGTTCGTGCTCGATCTGCCGGTAGGCCTCCGGCCGGGCCGCAGGCGCACCGTAACGTCGGCGGGCTCCGTCCATCGTGAGCTGACGCAGCCAGCTCGCCTCGGTGTGCCCGTCGGGCACGTCGAACGGTGGCAGTTGCGGCGCGATGAGCCGCAGGTCGAACGCACACTCCAGGCCGAGGTCCGCGGCACCGCGGACGGCTTCCGGGTACGCGGCGAAGAGGTGCGCCATCTCCTCACCGGACCGCAGGTGCGCTCCCCCGGCGGGCGCCAGGTGCCCGGCCGCGTCGTCGAGGCTCTGCCGGGCCCGGACGGCGGCCATCGCCATGGCCAGCCTCCGGCGCGGCGGTCCCGCGAAGTGCGCCGCCGTGGACGCGATCACCCGAAGGCCGTGCTGCTGTGCGAGTTCGGCGAGGTCGGCGTTGCGCTCACCGTCCTCCGCGATGCCGTGATGGGTGAGTTCCACCGTGACCCGGTCGGCCCCGAACCGGTCGATCAGCTCCCGCAGCCGGGTGGCCGCGGCGTCCGGGCCACCGTCGGCCAGCGCCTGACGCACATGCCCCTTCCGGCACCCGGTCAGGATCTGCCAGTGCCCCCCGGCCGCGTCGGTGAGACGGTCGAGGTCGTAGCGCAGCTTGCCCTTCTCCCCGCCCGCGAGATGCGCCGCCGCGATTTCCCGGGAGAGCCGCCGGTATCCCTCCTGACCTCGCGCCAGTACCAGCAGATGCGCGTCGTCCAACGTCAGTTCGGACCCGAACACGGTGCGCATGTTCAGTTCCTTCGCCGCCTCCGCGAACCGGACCACACCGTAGAACCCGTCGTGGTCGGTGAGTGCGATGGCCTCGAGACCGAGCCGGACGGCCTCCTCCACCAACTCTTCCGGCGGGGAGGCGCCGTCGAGGAAACTGAACGCCGAATGCGCGTGGAGTTCGGCGTACGGAACGGTGGAGCCGGTGCGCTCCTGCGGGCCCGCCCGGTACTCCCCCCGCTTGCGCGACCACGCGGGGCTGTCGCCGCCGTCGCCCGGGTACAGCGACTCCGGGCTGACCCTCCCCGGCCTGCCCGACAGGACGCGCTCCATCTCGGACCACGTCGGCGGACCGTTTCCCCAACCCATCTGGCACACCTCTTCATGTCGCGCACGTGCCGTGCCGAAACCATGGAAGATGCCGCTGGGGAAGACGCATCATTCGAACGGGAGTTCGAACGCCTTCAGTCTGCCATCACACCCGCGGACCGGTCAACGCAGGCACCCGGACTCACGTCACGAGCGCGGCCAGACCTTTCAGACGGTCCTCGGCCGGCCTCCTCGGGCAGCTCACACACTTGCCCGACCCGGGGGTCTCGTAGATCAGGCAACACGACGCCCGCTGCGTGAACCGGCGTGACAGTGCCCCGGCCCGGATGTCGACGAACCGCGGGTCCGGCATCACCACACCGACGCGGCGGAGTGCGTCCACCAGCCCCCGGGCGAAGATGCTGCCGCGTGCGCGATCGCCGCACGCCGTTCCCGCGTCGAGTGCCCGGTTGGCGATCGAATCCGTCGTGATCGCCCACATCGCCGCCTGCCGCACCCCGGACGCCGCGGTGAGAGCGTCGATGATCGGCGTCAGCGCCGCGGCCATCTCGGACGCCAGCTCGGACAGCCCCTCGGTGACCGGCAGTGCCGACGACGCGGTCAGGCCGCCGAGATACCCGTCGTCCCGCAGGAATGCCACGGCGTCGACGAGCCGCGGCCGGGCGGCGACCCCCGTGACGAGCGCGGTCGCGATCGGAATCCCGGTCAGGGTCGAGCTGGCCGAGTACCACCACAGGGTGCCGTTGACCCGGGGATCGTCGCTGCCCCACCGCCTCGCCGTGTCCGCGACGCGGTCTGCGAGCCAGCCGGGATCGGTCAGGCGCACGGCCGGGAACGAGGAGGCGCCGGGTTGCCCGATCTGGTCGGCGATCATCGGGACGCGGCGGGCGGTCAGCTCGTACGCACGCCGCAGTTGCTCATCCATCGGCCAACCCCAGGATCTCCATCGACAGCCGCGGCGTCGACCGCACGACGGCGCGGATGCCGAACACCCCGCCGAGCACGGCGTCGTCCAGCACGTCGGCGGGCGGACCGGTGCTGATCACCCGTCCATCGTGCATCACGGCCAGCGTGTCGCAGAACTCGACGGCCAGCCGGAGGTCGTGCATGGTCACGACGATCGCCAGACCGTCGCACGCGAGGTCACGCAGCAGGTTCATCACCGTCAGCTGATGCCGCAGGTCGAGGTGGTTGGTGGGTTCGTCGAGCAGCAGGACCCTCGGCTGCTGCGCGAGCGCCCGGGCGATCGACACCCGTTGACGCTCCCCGCCCGACAGCGCCTGGACGTCGCGATCCGCGAGTTCGGCCAGCCCGACCTGACGTATGCACGTCTCGACGATCTCACTGTCGGCGCCGGTCGCCCGTTCGAACCAGCCCCGGTGCGGGATACGTCCGAGCGAAACGGATTCGCGCACGGTCAGTCCCGCGGACACCCGCGGCTCCTGGGTGCTCGCCCCGATCGTGCGGGCCAGTTCCCGCCGGCCCAGATCGGCGGTGTCCGTTCCGTCGACGGCGACGGCGCCCCCGGTCGGGGTGAGCGCGCGGTAGCAGCAGCGCAGCGCGGTGGTCTTGCCGGAACCGTTGGGCCCGACCAACGCCAGCACCTCACCGGGACGCGCGGAGAAGTCGACACCGTGCAGCACTTCCCGCGACCCGAGTTCGGCGCGGACACGTTGCAGACTCAGCGCGGTCACTGTTCGGCCCTCCGATACTGCCGGTAGAGCATCCACACGAAGATCGGCGCTCCCACGAGCGCGGTGACGACGCCCACCGGGACCTCGATGCTGTGCGCGACCGACCGCGCGGCCGTGTCCGCCGCGACCATCGCGATCGCGCCGAGGAATGCGGCGACGGGCAGCAGCCTGACCGCCCGGGCGCCCACGACGTACCCGGCCAGGTGCGGCACCAGCAGACCGATGAAGCCGATGCCGCCTGCGACGGACACGGCGGCCCCGGCCAGCATCGACACACCGAGCAACTGCACGACGCGGAAGCGTCGCACGTTCATGCCGAGGGCGGCGGCGCCGTCGTCTCCCGCCTGCAGCAGGTCGATGCGGCTCGCGCTCAGCATCATCGCGGCCCCGACCGTCGCGAGTGCCACGGCCGGGAAGATCGCCGTCGACCAGCGCGAGTCGCCGAAACCGCCCGCCAGCCAGTACATCACCGAACTCAGTTGATGCTCGTCCGCGACGACCAGAATCGAGAACGTGATGAGAGCCGAGAACACCTGCGCCGACGCGACGCCCACGAGGATGACGGCCGTCGGCTGCGGATACCGTCCGCCGATCGCCAGCGACAGGAACAGCGGCACCATCGCGCCCAGGAACGCCGCGACGGGAACGGTGAACGCGCCCAGCGCTCCCACCCCGAGCCCGAGCACCGTCACCACCACCACGCCGAAACCGGCACCCGAGGACACGCCGAGCAGATAGGGATCGGCCAGCGGATTGCGGGTCACCGCCTGCGCCACGGCGCCTGCGAGGGCCAGCGCCGCACCGACGGTCGCCGCGGTCAGCGCCCGCGGCAGCCGGGAGTCGAGGACGATCGACTCCCGCGCCTGTGACCACCAGGACTCGAATGCGCCGGGGGCCACGCGGTGCGCGACGATCGCCCACACGTCGCCGACCGGGATGCGCACGGAACCGAACGACACCGCGAGGCCGACGACGAACAGGGTTGTCAGCACGAGCAGCACCGTCAGGCCCGCGAAACCGAGGCGTGCGCGGGCCGGGTGTGGTGCCTGCGCCGGTGGTGCCGCACGTTCTGCGGTGACAGTCATCGCGCGCCGACGTCGTCCGGATGAAGTGCCCGCGCGATCGTCTCCACCGACCGCACCAGGCGCGGGCTCTCGAAGAAGTCGTCGAGCGGCACCACCACGAAGCGGCCGGCCTTCACGGCGGGTGTCGTCGACATGATCGGGTGCGACTTCAGGAAGTCGATCTTCGCCTGCGCACTCGTCGTGCCGTAGTCGAGGACGACGATCGCCTCCGGGACGCGTTCACCGATGATCTCCCAGGTGGACTTCGAATACGGCTTCTCCCCTTCGGCGAAGAGGTTGGCCGCACCCGCGTGGTCCGCGATGAGCTGGCCGACTCCCACACCGCCGATCGTCAGCGGGACGTCCTCGCCGGAATCGTAGAAGAACGTCGGAACCGGGGCGGCGCCCGCGATCTCGTCGCGCACGGCCTGCAACCCGGACGTCACCCGGTCGGTGATCGCCCGCGCCCGGTCGGGGTCTCCGAGGATCTCGCCGAGCTGCTGGTAGTCGCTGCGCAGCAGACCGATGTCCGGGAAGCCCTGCCCGCAGTACTCGGAGAACAGGAAGGTGGGAATGCCCTGGTCGCCAAGGGATTCGCGCGACCGCCCCTCCTTCTCGTCGAACGCGCTCCGCATTCCGCCGACCACCAGGTCGGGGTCGAGGTCGAGGATCTGCTCCCGGGTCGGGTATTCCTTCGCGAGTTTCGGGATCTTCGCGAAGGCGTCCGCGAACTCGGGCAGCGGGGTCGCGTCGCCGTACCCTGTGCCGACGATGCGGTCGCCGGCCCCCATCTCGATCAGCACCTCGGTGACGTGATCGTTCATGCTGACGATGCGCTGGGGCGGGGCGTCGAACGTCTCCGTTCGATCGCAGTTGGTGACGGACACCGGCTCGGCGAAGGATTCTGCGGAAGCGGTCTGCCCCACGGACTCCCCGCGCGAACACCCGGCGACCACCAGCGCGGCCACCAGCGCGGCCACCGCGAGCGTGACCAGACCGGTACTTCTGAACAACTGACCGTGCATGTAAACCTCATTGCGGCTCAGAGCCACGAATGAGAAGTCAGCAGACGCCCGGTGCGGCGCCTGCAGGACTCCGCTTCGTAGACCACGACGAAAAGGATGTCGCACACCCCACGTCGGGTAATCGGGCTCGCCACCGAAATGATCTGGTGGCCTACCGTTGCGGGTCAGCGCCGGATTCGGACCGGCTTCCCCCGTGCGTGTGGCTGCAAGTGCGATGCCGAGTATGCACGATTTGCCGGGAGCCGCGTCACACCCCCGCCGGTGACACCCCGATCCGCACTACAGTCGGCAGTCGCAGCTGCCCGCCCCAGACACGCCGGAGATGACGCATGACACGTTGGGCCTCGACCGTTGTTTCACGCAAATGGTGGGTCCTGAGCCTCGCCGTCGTCGCCGTTCTGGTGAGCGGCGTGTGGGGCACCGGTGTCTTCGCGAAACTCAGCTCGGGCGGGTTCACCGATCCCGGTAGCGAATCCGCCGAAGTGGCCCGGATCGTCCAGGACAACCTGGGTCCGCAGACGCCGGACATCATCGCCATCTACACGGCACCCGAGGGGAAGACCCTGGACGACATCGGCCCCGAGGTCACCGCGAGTCTCGACCGGTTCGCCGCCGAGGTGCCGACGTACTCGGTGACCTCGTACTGGACCGCGGACGCGGCGAGAAAGCAGCTGATGGTGTCGGAGGACGGCACCAAGGCGTCGGCCGCGATCACCGTCGACCCCGACGCCGGGATCACCGCCGCCACGTTCGACGACCTGTTGCCGAAGCTCGAGGTGGAGGGCATCGACACCGAGTTCGCGGGCAATTCGGTGGTGGGTGTGGCGTTCAACAACCGGCTGCAACAGGACCTGGTGCTGGCCGAGGCGATCGCGCTCCCGATCACTCTCGTGTTGCTGGTCTTCATCTTCGGCGGTCTGGTGGCCGCGGCCGTTCCGGTGTTCGTCGGGCTGCTCTCGATCTTCAGCGCCCTGGCCACCCTGCGTCTGCTGACCCTGTTCACCGACGTCAGTTCGTTCGCGATCAACGTGGCGTCCCTGCTCGGCCTGGGGCTCGCGATCGACTACGGCCTGTTCATCGTCGGACGTTTCCGCGAGGAACTGGAGTCCGGCGCCGACGTCGCGGAGGCGACCCGGCGCACCGTCCTGACCGCGGGCCGCACCGTGCTGTTCTCCGGTCTGCTTCTCGTGTGCGCGTTCTCGGGCATGCTCGTGTTTCCGCAGGACGTGATCAAGTCGCTCGGGTTCGGTGCGATGGCCGCGGTCGCGAGCGCGGCGCTGCTATCGCTCACCGCGGTCCCGGCGCTGCTCGCGATCCTGGGTCATCGCATCAACGCACTGACCTGGCGCAAGGATGCGGCGCGGCGCGGGGAGGTTCGCGCCCGCAAGTTCTGGGGCTCCGTCGTCACCTGGGTGATGCGGCGGCCGGTCGCCATCGCGGTCGGCATCGTCGCGGGGTTGATGGTCCTCGCCTCGCCCCTGCTCAGCGCATCGCTCGGCGAGGTCACGTACACGACGCTGCCGGAGAACGATCCCGCCCGCATCGCCACCGACACTCTCACCACCGAATTTCCGACCACCGGAAACGGCGCCACTCTCATTCTCCGGGGCACCGACGGCACCGCCCCGACCGCCGCCGACGGCGCCGCGGTCGCCCAGGCCGCCGGCCGGGTGGAGGGCATCGGGGCGGCCACCGTCGTCGCGTCCGGCAACGAACTGGTCGCGGTCCAGGCCGTCTACTCCGAGGGCGTCACCACCGACGACCAGAGCGCGGCGGTGGCCGGACTCCGGGCCATCACGCCACCCGAGGGAACCGAACTCCTCGTCGGCGGCGGTCAGGCGACCGTCGACGACGGGAACGCGGCGATCGTGCACTGGATGCCGGTGATGATCGCGATCATGGTGGGGTCGACGCTCGTGCTGCTGTTCCTGGCGTTCGGCTCGGTGGTGCTGCCGATCAAGGCGGTCGCGATGGCGGGGCTGAGCCTCGCCGCCACGTTCGGTGTGCTCACGTGGATCTTCGAGCTGGGCCACGGCGCGAGTCTGCTCGGGGTCAGTCCGGCACCGCTCGAGGCGACGTTCGTGGTCCTCATCCTCGCCGTGGTCTTCGGCCTGTCGACCGACTACGAGGTGTTCCTGATGTCACGCATGGTCGAGGCGCACGAGGCAGGCGCGACCACGGAGGAGGCGGTGCGCTTCGGCACCGAGCGCACGGGCCGCATCGTGACGGCCGCGGCGCTGCTGCTCGTGGTGGTGACCGGAGCGTTCACCATCTCCGGTCTGTCGATCATGCGGTTCCTCGGTGTGGGGATGATCGTCGCACTTATCGTCGACGCGACGGTGGTCCGCATGCTCCTCGTTCCGTCCCTCGTGAAGCTGATGGGCGAGGCCAACTGGTGGGCTCCGGCCTGGATGAAGAAGGTGCACGCCAAGGTGGGTCTGGGCCACTAGTGCATTATCTTACTTTGGAGTAAGTTCGGGTCATGTCCACCTACCTCGTCACCGGCGGAACCGGCTTCCTGGGTCGGCACGTGCTGCCCCTGATCCTCGACCGCGATGCATCAGCCGAGATCCACGTCCTCGTCCGGCGCGCGTCCGTCGCGCGCTGGGAGGCGCTCGTCGACGGCATGCCGGGCGGCGAACGCGTGCATCCGCTGATCGGCGACCTGACCGAGCCCGGCCTCGGACTCACCTCGGCGCCGGCGGCCGACCACGTCCTGCATCTCGGCGCGATCTACGACCTCACGGCGGGCGACGAACAGGCCACCACGAACGTCGACGGCACCCGCTCGGTGATCGCGCTGGCCCGGGAACTGGATGCGACGCTGCACCACGTCTCGTCCATCGCCGTCGCGGGGGACCACGAAGGTCCGTTCAGGGAAACCGATTTCGATCTCGGGCAGGGGTTCCCCACCCCGTATCACCGCACCAAGTTCGAGGCGGAGAAGCTGGTCCGGGAAGCCGGCGGACTGCGGTGGCGAATCTACCGCCCCTCCGCGGTGGTCGGCAGTTCGGTCACCGGCGAGGTGGACAAGATCGACGGCCCGTACTACCTCTTCCCCGCCATCGCGGCGCTCGCGAAACTCCCCGCGGCCCTGCCCGTGGCCGTCCCCCGGATCGGCTCGACCAACGTCGTCCCCGTCGACTACGTGGCCGCGGCCATCGTGGAGTTGATGTCGGCACCGGGACGGGACGGCCAGACGTTCCATCTCGTCCATCCGCGCCCCCAGCCGGTCCGCGAGATCTACGCCGCGCTCGCCAAGGCCGCCGGTGCACCGCATCCCGCGGCCGGACTCCCCGGCGGACTCGTCCGCCCCTTCCTCACTCCCACCCCCCACTCGGCCCTCGACACGGGCCGCAAGGTGGTGCTCGGCGCTCTCGGCATCCCGCCCGTGCTCGTCGAGAACATGACGCTGCCCACGGTGTTCGTGAACGAGGACACCCGGGAGGCGCTGCGCGGCACAGGCATCGACGTCCCCCGGTTCGCGTCGTACGCCGACAGGCTGTGGTCGTACTGGCGTGAGAACCTCGACCCGGATCGAGCGCGCAGGCCCCACCCGGCCGGACCGCTCGTGGGCAGGCACGTGGTGATCACCGGGGCGTCGTCCGGAATCGGCCGGAGTTCCGCGATCGCGACGGCCCGCAAGGGCGCGAAGGTCATTCTCCTCGCCCGGCGCACCGAGGAACTCGACGCCGTGGTGGCCGAGATCCGTGCGGCGGGCGGCGACGCCTACGGGTACCCCTGCGACATCACCGACGAGGAGTCGGTCGAGCACACCGTCAAAGCAGTTCTCGCCGAGCACGATCACGTCGACATGCTCGTCAACAACGCCGGCCGGTCGATCCGGCGGGGCCTCTACCACTCCACGGACCGGCTCCACGATTTCGAGCGGACCATGGCCGTCAACTACTTCGGCGCGGTCCGGCTCGTCCTCGCCTTCCTCCCGCAGATGCGCGAGCGGCGGTACGGGCACATCGTCAACATCAGCAGCGCCGGGGTCCAGGGCGCGACGCCGCGGTTCGCCGCCTACGTCGCCAGCAAGTCGGCCCTCGACGGCTTCACCGACGTCGCGGCGTCCGAAACCCTCTCGGACGGAATCACGTTCACCACCATCCACATGCCACTGGTCGAGACGCCGATGATCGCACCCACCGGCCGGTACAACATCGGACCGATCACCTCCCCGGAGAAGGCGGCGGCAATGGTCGTCCGGGCGCTGATCGAACGCCCCAAGCGCATCGACGTCCCGACCGGCACGCTCGGGGAACTTGGCCACGTCTTCGCACCCGCCGTCAAGGATCGCGTGATGCACCAGATGTATCGCATGTTCCCCGATTCCCCGGCGGCGAAGGGGCAGAGCACGGACGACGCGGCGCCGGCACCTCAGCACACGCCGGAACCTAGGCACCACCCGTCGTCGGTCCTCGGCCGCGCCGCCCGGAAGGTCGGAAGGCTGGTGCCCGGCACCCACTGGTGACCGAGTCAGGGGGCGAGGGCGCGGACTCCGGTGGCGACGACGGGTCGCACCGGCTTCGGCGCCGCCCCGCAACTCGCCGGCCGGGGCGGCAGCTCCCACTCCTCCAGGTCGACCACCCAGCGGCGCCCGTCGCGATGCGCGACAACCGAGTTCGCGTCCACCGTGAGCTCGTCCGCGGCCACGTCCACGAGATCGCGGACGGCGAGTTCCGCCACCTGCCCCGGTGCGTCCCAGCAGCTGCGGCCGCGCAGCCCGGTCGGGTACACCTCGCCCCGGGCGGCGGCGCGGACCGCGTCGACACTCTCCTGCGTCGACAACCGGCCGTAGGTGTACCCCGTCGGCAGCAGGATCAGCGAGGGCGCGAACCGGTGCCCACCCGTGTGCGAGCACTCCCACACCGCGTCGCCGAACTCCGCGGCCAGGCCGGCCGCGACCGGCCGTCCGAGGACGGCGCAGCACTGATCCCTCTTCCCGTGCGCGCACACCAGCACGACCGGGTCCGTCACCGGTGTGCCCAGACCGGGTGCGGTCCCCGCGATCAGCCCGAGGTCCAGGTCGAGCAGGTCTTCCGGGAAGCCGATCTCGAGCCGCTCGCACCACGACCGCGCGGGATGCGACTGCGCCAGCAGCACCGTCCGTTGATCCGGGGCCGCGGTGCTGCGGCCCGGCCGGCGGATGAACATGACCCGCACCCCGGCGGCGTCGGCGCGGGCGTCCAGCTCACGGGCCAGGTCCGGTCCGAGCGCGGTGCCGTCGAGTACGTCCCGGCCCCACGCGCCGGGGAACTCCAGGCACACCCAGCCCGTGACATGCGCAGCGGTGCCCGCGAGGGGTTCGTCGGTCGCGGACAGAGCAGAGCAGGTGGCGGTGATCGTGTCAGGCACGATGCCATTGTGTCAGTCGGGAAAATCGGTCAGTCATGGAACTTCCTGCGCTCCGACAACTGCTGGACGAACTTCTCGATGCGGCGCGCACGCGTCTCCGGGCGGGTGGCGTCCTGCAGGCGGAAGTAGACGGCGTACCGGTTGTGGCTGTCGAGTGTCGCGTAGAAGGCCTCGGCCTCGGGATTCTGCGCGAGGGCGTCCAGGAAGTCCTGCGGTATCTCCGCCGCCTTCTGTCCCGCGTACGCGCGGTCCCAGCGACCGTCCGCCCTGGCCCGCTCCACCTCCGCCGCGCCCCCGGGCTCGAGGAGACCTGCCTCGGCGAGTTTCTCCGCGAACTCCCGGTTCCGCTTCGACCACGGACTCCGCGACGAGCGCGGGGTGAACCGCTGCACGAAGAAGTCGTCGTCGACGCGGCGGACCTGGCTGTCGATCCAGCCGTAGCACAGCGCGACCTGGAGAGCCTGGTCGTAGTTGATCGACGAATGCGCCGACCCCTTCTTGGCCATCTTCAGCCAGATGCCCGGTGAGGAGTCGTGATGAGCGCCGAGCCATTCCCGGAACTCGGCCGGTCCGGAGAAGTACTCGACGCTGAGCTCGGCAGCACACATGTGCCCGAATCTAGCGGGAGAACAGCTGTCCCGCCCAGACCCGGACGAATCCCTGGGACAGATATCCGAGCGTCCCGAGCGCCAGCACCCATTTGGTGATGCTGACCGCACTGGTGGTGCGCACGGTCGCGTCGGTGATGTGCTCGCGATGGGACAGCAGATACAGCCCGACGACGTTCTCGGCGTAGTCGCCTGCCGCGGAGATCACCGGGGCCGCCGCCAGCGCTTTCTGCGATCTCGCCGAGAGTGGTGTCAGCTCCGCCAGACGTCGTGCGCCCGTGCGCAACGCGACCGCGTAGATCAGGGGATGGACGAAGTCCGGGTAGTAGTGGCTGCGGTAGCGCGCCCTGTCTGCAGCGGACATTGCGTCGAGGATCGCCGTGTAGGACCGGGCGGACCGGGCGGTCTGGATGTCGGCGAGCCGGGGTGCCACCGGGCCGAGTAGCCGGACGATGTTCGCCTGCGAGATCACGAATGCTGCAGACCAGCCGAGGAGTCTGCGGTCGAGTGCGGTGAGCGCCATGAGCCGATCCTGCCATCTGTCACCGCGGCGCGTGCCTCAGCCGGCGGCCTCGGACATCGCCTTGGCGTCCTCCTCGCCGAACTTCTCCTCGAGGGCCTCGGGTGAATAGTCCAGATCGATCTCCTCGACCGGGCGTCCCCGCGCCGACTCGATCGCCCCCAGCCGGCGCTGCGCCCGGTCCGCGGCGTACGCGATGAACTCCTGGTCGTCGAGCCCGTACGGCTGGACCTCGAATTGCTTGTTGACCCAGTCGATCATGCCCAGTGCCATCGGCATCAGCTCCGCCATCCGCTCCTGGACGACACCCCAGTTGCTGTCGTCGGCGGCGACGTGCCGGCGACAGGTGAACGTTCCCCACGCCATGTGGCGTCGTTCGTCGTCGCCGATCCTGCGGACGAGCTCCTGCATGCCCGGCAGGATCCCGCGCGTCGTGCACACCTTCTGCCAGGCGTAGTACCCGGTGAGCGCGAGACTGCCCTCGATGACGTGGTTGTAGGTGACGCTGGCCCGCACCTGATTGGCCGGACTGGGATCGGTCTCGAGCACCTTCAGCGATCCCGGCAGCTCCTCGTAGAACAACTGCCGGTAGTACGGGTTCTCGGCGACGAAGGGATGCAGGTCGCGTGTCAGGCCCACCGCGTCCATCCACAGCCGGAACACCTGGGTGTGCTTGGCCTCCTCGAAACAGAACTGCGTCAGATACATCTCGTCCCCGAAGCGCCCCTCGGCGGCCATCGCCTTCATGAACGGCTGGATGTCCTCGGTGACCGCTTCCTCACCGGCGATGAACTGTGCGACCAGATACGTGGAGTTGCGCTGCTGCTCCGAGTTCAGCCCCTCCCAGTCCTCCGCGTCCCGGCTGAAGTCGAGGTCCGTGGGATTCCAGAACTTGGCGTTGCCCTTCGTGAACAGCCGCAACGGGAACGCGTCCCAGTTGAGGCCCCCGGCGCGGAGCGAGCTGAACCCTTGCCTGCCGGGCGCAAAGGGGCGTCCAGGCGTGAGTGTCGACATCGTTGACCTTCTTCCGGACGTGCGGAAGACGCCGTCGGACGCCCCGCAGCTTCGGGGCGCTCGTCTGACAACCGGCCCGTTCCGAGCCCCCGCTTCGGTTCCCACGCTAGTCCTGTCGAAGCCGTCGCGGTTTACATTTTCGGACTTTTTGTCAGCTCGTCTCGAGCTTCATCAAGAACGGCAGCACCGCCGCCGCGAAGTCGTCGTAACGGTCGCGGTGAATGCTGTGCCCGCTACGGAACACCACCACCCGGCAGTTCGGTATCGCCGCCACCGCGGACTCGAGTCTGCGCGGATCCACCATTCCGCCCGGACCGCCCCGCAGGATCAGCGTGTCGGCCTCGATGTCCGGCAATCTGTCCCACCACAACGGATCCGGGCGGCGGAACTGCTCGAGCGCCGAGCCCGTCATCGACCGGTCGAACGCGAACGCGGCCCGCGGATGCCGGATCAGGCTCGTCGTCGCGTGCCACAGTTCCGGCAGCGACGGCAGCCGATTCGCGAAAACCTGTTCCGGGTCACCGGGACGCAACGGGAGCGGGGCCTCCTCGATCACCAGCCGGCGAACCAGCCCGGGTCTGGCCTGGGCCGCGAGCGATGCGGCATGACCACCGAGCGAATGCCCGACGAGATCCACCCGCGTCAGCCCGAGGTTGTCGCACACCTCCACCACGTCGGCACCGAACTCCTCGAACAGATACGACGCGGCGCGGGCACTGCGACCGTGCCCCCGCAGATCCACGACGAGCACTCGTCGCCCGCGGGCGACGAGTGCGCGGGCAAAGCGGTCCCAGGTGCCGCCGTCACCGCCCATCCCGTGCACCAGAACCACCGGCACGGGATGGACGCCCGACAACCCCGGCACCGAGGACTCGCCACTGTCCCGGTAGGCGATCTCGATACCGGCGCGCGTCGGGGTAGTCCTGCTCGTCTCCACGAGAATCCAGACTAGCGACCGCCGCGGACTACCCGCCCGACCCGTACGGGCGGGTGATGATCTCCAGATAGTGACCGGACGGGTCGAGGAAGTAGACGCCCCGCCCGCCGTCGTTGGTGTTGATGGTGCCCGGCAGCGTCTGCCGCGGATCCGCCCAGTGCTCGAGCCCCCACTCGACGATCAGACCGTAGATCCGGTCGAAGTCGTCCTCGCCGACGAGGAACGCATAGTGCTGCGGCGGGAATTCGACCGGCGGTTCCGCGAAGTCGAGGGACACCCCGTTGTCGAGGGCGACCGCCAGGAAGTGGCCGGCAGGCACGGCGTCCGGCAATCCGAACAACGTGGTGAAGAATGTCGCCGACTCCTGCTTGTTCTTGGCAGCGACGATCGTGTGGTTGAAAGAAATGGTCACAGTCGACCCTTTCGAGGTATGCCACGACCCGACGATGCGGCCGTGGCCGGCCTCCATGCCTGACGCTGTCCGCCACCGGCACGCGACCCTCTGCACAGCAAAGCATTTCGAACGGTCGGTTCGCAAGGGAGATCGGCTGGGCGGGTTACGCCGCCCGCCCCACCCGATAACGCAACGTGACGACCCCGGAGTCGTACCCCTTCGACTCCAGCAACGTCAGCGCACGCATCCCGGTGTCCTCGTCGAGGAGCCTGCGGCCGTGCCCCAGCAGGATCGGCACCACGTGCAACTGGATTTCGTCGACCCGCTCGGCGGCGAGCAGTGCCCGTGCGAGGGTGATGCTCCCCCAGACGATCATGTCGCCACCGGGCTCCTGCCGAAGTTGCTGCACCCGCTCGACGACGTCGCCCGGCCACAGCTGCGCCGGCTCCCGATCCCCCCACGGGGCACTGTCCAGCGTCGAGGAGAACACGAGCTTCGGGATCGAGTTGACGATCTCGGCCACGACCTCACCCTGCGCCTGTTCGGTGGGCCAATAGTCCGAGAACATCTGATACGTCTTGCGCCCGAGCAGGGCGAGGTCCGTGTCGGCGAGCAGACGGAGGTTGTACCGGTCCACCTCACCGTAATCCGGCACCGCATCGAAGAAGTCCAGCTCGCCGGACCGCCCGGCGACGAACCCGTCGAGGCTCGTCAATTCCTGGACGACGACCCTGCGGTGCCGTGTGTCCCGCTCCGTGTCACTCATAGATTCCCTCCACCGACCAGCGGCCTGCCGTGCAGATCACCAGCAGCGCCCGCGACTCTTCCAGCAGCACCTGGGCCCGGGCCGCCGTCCGGGCGGCCGGAGGGTCCCACCACCGCTCGTCCACCGGCCACGGTCCGGCCCATCCACACACCGCCCACTCTCGGCTCCCCCACCGCAACCGCGCGGGAGGCGCGCTGAACACCCCCCGTTCCGTGACCGTCACAGCCATACCCCGCTCGTCCGACATCCACACCTCCGGATACGCGGTCAGCACCGCGGCAGGCGCCGGTTCCGGCAACGTGCCCGGCCACGGCTCCGACGGATCGTTGCGCGGAATCAGCTCGTCACCCAACGGCAGCAACGTGATGCGCTCCGCCGGGCCCCGCCCACCGCTGAGGACCCCCACCTGCACGGCTTCCCCGCCGAGCAGTCCCTGCACGCGCACCAGAGCCCGCCGGGCCCGCTCGTCCTGGTCGCCGACTCCACCCCACAGCCCCAGCTGCAGGGCGCCGGCGGCCACCACTTCCACCGGTTCGAGCCGCAGGACGGCGATACCGGCGGTGGGCCGCTTCTCACTGCGCCCGGTCAGCCACCCGTCCAGCTGCCACCGCACCCGGTCCGCCGTCGCCTCCGGCGTCAACGGTTCCGCACATCTCCAGATCCGGGACAGTTGCTCACCGTTGCCGGTGCTCGCCGAGATCGACAGCCGGGTGCAGGCCACCGCGGCGTCCGACAGTGTGCGATGAAGCTTCTCCGCCAGCGCACGACCCGCGAAGGCGGCGGCGTCGACCCGTTCGATGACGGGATCGCATCGTTCCTCGACCTCCAGGTCGGGAGGCAGCGACCGCCCCGACGGGGGACGCTCCGGCTCACCCCGCGCGGCCCGGTGCGCCAGCACCGCATCGGTTCCGAACCGCGAAGCCACATCACCCGCCGACAGCGCGGCGAAACTGCCGATCGTGCGCAACCCGAGCCGGTGCAGCAGATCGACCAGCTCACCGCGGTGGGGTGCCGCGAGGCTCGGCTCGGCGGCCAGTTCCCGCATCGGGAGCGGCGCCAGGAAGTCCGCCCCCTCACCGGGTGGCACGAGAGTTGCTCTGCGCGCGGCGATCACGGCCGTGGACAGCTGATCGGCGATGCCGACCTGGCACTCCACCCCCACCGCCGACACCTGGTCCACCAACCGTTCCGCGGCGGCTTCCTCCGAACCGAAGTACCGGGCGACACCGCGAGCGGACAGCACCACCAGACCGGGTCGCAGCACCTCGACACCGGGCGCCACCGCGTCGACGGCCGAGGCGACCGGCTCGAACAGCCGCGCGTCGCGGTCGGGATCGGCGGTCACCACGTGCAACCGGGGGCACCGGGCCTGGGACTCGCGGCGGCGCAGGCCTCTGCGCACCCCGTCCGCGCGGGCCGGTGCCGAGCAGGCGATCACCCGATTGCCCGACGTCACCGCCACCGGATGAGTCGGCGGGAGGTCCGCGGCAGCGGCCGCCGCGACCGCGGGCCAGTCGGGGCACCACAACGCCAGCACCCGGCTCACAGACCCACCACCTCCACCGGCCCCGGGAAGGGGGCGGCCTCGAGGGGCGCCACCGGTTCCGGTGCACTCACCCATTCCACCCGGCCCTGCGCCGACCGCACGTCCAATCGGGTGGTGCGCGGCTGGAACGACCGTCCCCGGGCGCACACCGCCAGACTGAGGGAACGCAACCGCCCGCATCCCCGGTCCTGAGATCCGTTGCCCAGTCCGGCGTAACCGTGCACCCGGGCTTCCAGCCGCATCTCCGCGCCGTCCCAGTGTCCGTCCGTGACGACCAGGGTCGCCCCCTTGCTCCGGGCCCGGGCCACCACCGCGCGCGCCCGGGACGGCGCCACCGACGCCCCACCCAGTCCGAGCACCACCAGATCCATTCCGTCCAGGAGCACCGCGGCGATCTCCACCGGATCGGCGCCCGGATCGGGGATCAGGGCCAGCCGTTCCAGCTGCGCCCCCATCTCGACCGCTGCCAGCACCCCGAGCCGGGGATGTCCGATCACCGCGACGTGTCCGCCGCCCGCGGTCACGGACGCGACCAAACCCAGCAGGAGCGAGGTGGCACCCGACACCGACACCACCGAACCGCGCACCAGCCCGCCTCGGGGAAGGAGTTCGGCCAGTGCAGCCGGAACCGGAAGCACCCCGGCAGCATGGGAATCGGGCGCTGCGGACGTGCCCGTCGTGGGGAACGCACTCTCCACCGGGGCGCGGCTCGCCACCGATTCACCGCGCGCGGGGACAGCGGCCATCCGTCGTCGGAGGTAGTCCAGACGCTCCTGCCGGGACAGCCCGGACAACTCGGGAGACCCCGGCACCGGAAACCCCGGCTCGCCGGCCACTTCAGCCAACTCGACACCCCTGACACTCGGCACCAACAGCGGTCGGCAACCACGGGGAAGACGCGGCTCGAACAGACGCTTTGTTCGAACGTATTTTCGAACTCATTTCAAGTAAAGCCGGTCAGTGGAGGCCCGTCAAGTGGACCCCGAACGGCCAGGTCAGGACCGTCGCGCATCCCGTGTCCGCGCAATCCTCTAACCTGAACGCGTGATGGAGCAGGAGCAGAGCGAAAGGGGCATCGGACCCGAATACCTGGTGGCCGGAAGGTACCGCCTGCGGTCCAAACTGGGCGGCGGTGGAATGGGCGCGGTCTGGCTCGCACGGGACACCCTGCTGCACCGCGACGTCGCCATCAAACAGGTCACCACAACGGCCGGACTCGACCCCGACGAGGCCCGCCGTGTCCGCGAACGCACCATGCGGGAAGGGCGCAACGCCGCCAAACTCGCCCACAGCCATTCCATCGCGATGTACGACGTCGCGCTCGAGGCAGGCGAGCCCTGGTTGGTCATGGAGTACCTGCCGTCCCGCAGCCTCGCCCAGGCGATGAACATCGCCGACACACTGCCCCCGCTCGAGGTCGCCCAGATCGGCGCGCAAGTGGCCGACGCGCTCACCGCCGCCCACGCCGCCGGGATCGTGCACCGGGACATCAAGCCGGGCAACATCCTCGTCGCCGACCGCGGCCGCGAACTCGGCACCGTCAAGATCAGCGACTTCGGCATCGCCCGCGCCAAGGGCGACTCCGCCGACACCACGAACGGGGTCATCACCGGCACACCCGCGTACTTCTCCCCCGAGGTCGCCCGCGGCCAGGACCCCACCGAGGCCAGCGACGTCTTCTCGCTCGGTTCCACGCTGTACACCGTCGTCGAGGGCCAGCCGCCATTCGGGATCGACTCCGATTCCATCGCACTCCTGCACCGGGTCGCGAAGGCCGAGATCTACCGTCCCAGTAAGGCCGGACCGCTCACCGACACGCTGCTGCACCTGCTCGAGCCCGACCCGGCGCGTCGCCCGACGATGGCCGAGGCCCGCGACGCCCTGGCCCGGGTGGCCATGGCCGGCGACGGGAACGTCGCGCACCTCGTCGGTTCGCCCGTCTATTCCGCAGACGGCACCATCCCGGCGTGGGCACACCGTTCGACGCCGTTGCCCGACTCACGCCGGCGCAGCAAGCTGGTGAGTTCCACCCAGGCCGGTCTGCCCGCCGTGCCTCAGAGCACACCGCTCAAGAACGTGCCGCGGCCGCTCGGCCGGTTGCAGTGGCCGCCGCGCCCGACGAAACCCGCTCCCGGTTCGCCGGCCCCGACCGTCCGCGATCAGGTGGTGGCGTGGGCGCCGATCGCCATGGGTGTCATGGTCGCGATCCTGATCCTGGCCGTGCTCGTGGCCGTGATCGTCCTCCTCGCCCAGCCCTGATACGCCGGGAGGTCAGTCGATCCGCCGGCGGTGCGCCCACCTCGTGAGCGCATTCCGGTTGGACTGCTGCGTCTTCCGCAGCACGTTCGACGCATGCGTTTCGACCGTCTTCACCGAGATCACCAGTTCCTCGGCGATCTCGCGGTACGTGTACCCCCGCGCGAGCAGCCGCAGCACTTCCAGCTCCCGGGGCGTCAGCGAATCCAGCTCCGGATCCAGCTGCGGCTCAGGAGCATTGGAACGCCCGGTGAAGGAGTCCAGCACGAATCCCGCGAGCCTCGGGCTGAACACGGCGTCACCGCCTGCGACCCGGCGCACGCCGTCGGCCAGTTCCGCGCCCGAGATCGTCTTGGTGACGTACCCGCGTGCCCCGGCGCGGATCACGGCGATCACATCCTCGGCGGCGTCGGACACGCTCAGTGCCAGGCACACCGGACCCGACTCGATGCCCCGCAGCACAGCGACACCGCCCCCGTCGGGCATGTGGACGTCGAGCAGCACGACGTGCGGTGAGGTGGCGTTGATCCCGGCCACCGCCTCCGCGACACCGCCCGCCTCGCCCACCACCTCCATGTCCGCTTCCCTGCCGAGCTCGGCGCGGACACCGGAACGGAAAACGGCATGATCATCGACGAGAAAGACACGGTACGGGGGTGTTTCAGGCAAAGTCACTGCAGCTGTTCCTCGCGTGGGCGGTAGTGTCACCCCACTCTAGAGCGTGTCGAATGATTCGCTCTGTCGCCGCACCACCGCCGGCATCCCGTCTTCCCCGTCGGTGGCGGTATCCGATTGGAGAGCCGCTCCGGCACTGCGAAACCAGGCCTTCGCCAGATATCCGAAGCTCGGCCACCTTCCGTCCTCCGGCCGCACGACGCAGAGACCCGTCATCCACTTGCCGAACGTCGCATGGAATCGCGCCTGAATCGCGGTCCGGTGGACGAACGAGAACACGAGCCACGCCGGTATCACCGCGAACCCCGCCGTTCCCTCCGCCGCGTTCGGCGGCACCGACTGTCCGGCCGTCTGCACGACGTAGACGACGACTCCGACCACGGCCCCGACGAGTGCGTGCAACACGAGGTCCAGCACGAGGGCGACACCACGCCGGAGGTGGCCGGCGGGCCGGACCCGCTGCCGGCTGTCGACCACGTTCACGGCAGACGCCCGTCGATCTCGTCGCGGGCACGCCGGACGTCGTCATCGAGTCCGGTCCGGTCCAGCACCTCGTCGACGACGGCGCCGCTGAATCTCGGTGTGCCGACCGTCTCCTCCTGCACGTAGGAGCCGAGCATGCCCCCGAACCGAGCACGAGGGTCGGTGAACTTCAGCCCGAACGCGCCGTTGACCGCCCCCTTCACGCCTCCCTGAACCGCACCCTTGCCGCCCGCCTCTGCAACGTTGCCCCAATCCATGCTGTCGCGCCGACCCACGTGTATCTCGTACTTCTGAAACGCAGCCTCGAGAACCGCCTGGGTTCCGGCGCCGGCCGCTGCACCCGTCGCCGCGCGGGTGAGTATCGAGGTGATCAGCTGCCGGATGATCATCCGGACGGTGACCTGTGTGGCCGCTTCCGCCGCGAACGCGGCCGGGCTCGCCGCACCGAACGTCATCGCGCTGGCCACCGCTACCGCGACGAGTTCGGCCGCCAGCGCCACCAGGGCCGCGATGATCGACAGTTTCGCGACCCGGATGTCGTCGGCCGACCAGTCGAGGGTGTCGCCGAGTTCGTGAAGCAACCCCGACAACTCGCGTAGCGCCCCGTCCGCACCGATCCGCGCCCAGTGCTGCGCCATCGAGGTGTCGACGTCACCACTGACCCCGGACATGGCCGAGCGCATCGCGGCGTCGGCCTCCTCGATGATGTCGTCGAGCGAGGCACCGGCGTCCTTCCACCCCTGCCCGAGCCGCTCCATCGCCGTTTCGTCCGCGTCGGGCCAGTCCGCCCCGACGACCTTCTCCGCCAGCCACCGGACACTGCCCGGAACCTCGATGCCCATCAGAACAGCCCGGCGAGGCTGGATGTGGTGCCGCGGTCGGTGTCGTCGAACGAGTCGGCGGTGCTCCTGAGCCTGGATCCGAGCGCGGCCAGCGCCCCGACGGCGAACCCCAACGACTGTCCGGCCGCGTCCGCGGACGGCAGATACCCGCTCGCGAACGTCGTCCCGGTCCCGTCGCCGCCCCAGCATTCCCCCTCGGCCTCGAGGGTCGAGTGCAGTGTGGCGGCGACCTCTGCCATCCGCTGCGACAGTGCGTCGAATCGGGGTGCGACGCTACGCAGATGCGTCGGGTCCACCCACAGCTGCGTGCTCACTGCCACCCGTCCCGCAGGACCGGCCGATTCCACCGCGCGTCGTCGGGATCATCGAGGTCCGGTTCCCGCTCGGCCGGGACGCCACCGACGTCGGGCTCGAGGCGCGGGAGGAAGTCCCGAAGACTCGGAGCACCGGGAACGAGGTCCGGCAGATCCGGCAGGGTCTCGGTCGCGGCCACGATCGATCCCATGAGGCGCATCGACTCGGTGTGCGCGGCCCCGCCCGCACGCCGGGCGGCTTCGGTCATCGCACGTCCCAGCGACTCAGGGGTGGACCGCCGGAACGCGTCCGGTGCGAGGCGCACGTCCACCACGCCGCCCACCGAGTTCACCACCACCTGCACCAGTCCGTCGGTGGACGCCCCACTCATCCGCAGCTGCGCCACCCGCTGCTGAGCGGCATGCAGTTCCTGCGTCTGCCGGTCGAGCGTGGCCAGCATCGAGTCGATCTGATCCTGCAACTCGTGCTCGCGCACGCGCAGACCCTCACGGTCGAACATGAAATCCCCCCTTGACATCTCGCGTCCCACCCCGCCGCAGCACGGTGCGACCACACGACCCCCACAGTCGTGTCGCCGGCGAACGTTACCCCTCACCGGGACAGCCTGCGAGCAGACACCGCGCACCAGTGCGCCGACACGGCGAAAGTGGTGCTCACGCACCCTGACTGAACGGCACGTCCTCGACGCCGGCAGTGTCCGTGTCCTCGGCGGCACCCGCTGTCGCCCACGTCCGGCCGTTCCGCGGCATGTGGATTCGCACCTCGGTGCCCTTGCCGGGTGCGGACCGCACGTCGACGTGCCCGCCGCGCCGCTCGATCCGTCCACGGATCGACTTCGCCAGGCCCTGACGGTCCGGGGACACCTCGTCGACGTCGAATCCGACGCCGCGGTCCCGGACGAACACACTGACCTGTTCGCGCTCGGCTTCGGCGAACAGGTTGATGTCCGTCTCCCCGGAATGCTTGGCCGCGTTGACCAGAGCCTCCCGCGTCGCACCGAGCACCGCCGTGAAACTCTCCTTCGACAGACCCTCGCCCGTGCCCTCGACGTCGAGCGCCACATCGCCGACCGTCACCGGCCGCACCGTGACGCCGTGATGGTCCTCCACCTCGCCTGCGATGATGCGCAACGCCTCCGCGAGGCTCGAATGGTCGGTGTCTCCCCCACCGAACAACCACTTCCGCAGTTCTCGTTCCTGCCCCCGGGCCAGCCGCGCGACCTCCTGCGGATCGTCGGCCTGCTTCTGGATCAGCGCCAGGGTCTGCAGGACGGAGTCGTGCAGGTGTGACGCGATCTCCTCACGCTCGTCGTTGCGGATCCTGGCGGCACGCTCCGCGCCCAGCGCGCGCCACAGTCGCAACCACAGGGGCACGGTCAGCAGCCCGGCGCCGACGAGGGTGACCACCACGGCCAGCAACGACGAACGCAGCGCAGCCAAGTCGACCTGCGCGAGGATCACCACACCGAGACCCGACACGATCAACGTCACGCCACCGAGGACCCGCGCCCAGGTGAGGACGGTGGGACGCTGCGGCAGCCCGATGACGGTGCGCGGACCTTCCGAATCGAATTCGCGCCACACCAGAGCCGCGCCGACCGCCACCACGATGATCGGCGCGATCACCGAACCGACCCGGCCACTGAACAACCACGACAACGCGGACGCACCGGCCAGGCCGATCGCGATCAGTCCGTACGCTCTCCGCCGCTCGGAGGCACTGGGCTTCTCGGTGTCGGAACCTGCGGCCGTGAAGATCCACAACAGCCCGTAGCCGACGATGCCGGCGCCGGCGAGCGCGGCGAGACACGCGAATGCGACCCGCACCTTCATCACGTCGACGCCCAGCTGATCGGCGATACCACCCGCGACGCCACCGACGATGCGACCACCGGTCCGGCGTTCGAGCCGCGGCATGGGAATGCCGTCGGGCGGGGCAGGCGCGGTCACGGCGCCCGCGTACTGGGCACCGCCCGCGGACGTGTTCGACACAGGTTGCACATGTTCGATACTGGCACGATCCCCTGGCCCCGGCATCAGGGTCCAACCCTGACTTCGGCCCGCGTTCCGGCCCACCCCGACCGGAAAGATCAGGGTAGTTCCCGATGTACGCGCGCCGCGCCGACCGGAACGATGGTCGTATGAGCAATGGGAGCTTCCAAGAGCAGATACAGGATCTGTGGCGGACCCGGCCGGTGCGGTTGCCGGGCCGTGGTCACGTCGCCGGTGTCTGTGCGGGAATCGGCTACCGCTACGGCGTCGATCCCGTACTGATACGAGTCGCCTTCGTCGTGTCCACCATCTTCGGTGGCGCCGGCGTGCTCCTCTACCTGGCGTGCTGGCTCGCCCTCACGAAATCGGGCGACCCGGCCTCCCCAGCGGAGTCGCTGGTGGGACGCGGTCACAGCTCCGACTCGGGCACCAAGACCATCGTCCTTCTCGTCGCACTGGCCATCGCGCTGAGCACCGTCGGCCCCTTCGGTGTCGGCCTCGGCGGCTCCGGCCTGGTCAGCATGGCGTTGATGCTCGGCGGCCTGTGGCTGCTGTATCAGCGGCAGCCGATACCCCCACCGTTGCCCGCCGGCGCCGTTGCCCCGGGTGTCGGGACCGGGTATCCCGGGACGAGTTTCTCGCCCGGTCAGTTCGGCGCCAACCCGTTCGGCCCCGGCACGTACGGTCCGAGTGCCTACGGTCCGGGTGCGTACGGTCCGTACACGAAACTTCCCGACTCCTACACGCCGAGCACGCCGCCGGCCTCCGGCGAGAAGCCGGCCGACGCACCCACGGAGGCACTGAAGCCCGAAGCTGCTGCCGCCCAATCCGATCCGGTGTCGTTCGAGAAGTCGCCGCCCCCGGGTCCGCAGGTCGACGCACCCTCGGCCCCGTTCGCGCCGCTCGAACCGCGACCGCCGGCGTGGGACCCGCTCGGGGTCGCCCCGTTCGCATGGGATCTGCCCGAACCGGCCAGGACCACCGCTCCCGCAGTACAACCGGACCGCACCCACTCCCGCCTGACGACGATGGTGATCGGGTTGGCGATCCTCGCGGCCGCGGCGGCGACCGCGTTGTCGGTCGCCACCGGATCCGACTGGTTGAACCCCGGTCGCATCGGCGCCGTTGCGCTCGCCGTCATCGGAGTGGGGTTGCTGATCGGCGGATTTCTGCGCAAGGGCTACGGACTTCTCGTCGTCGCCGGCCCGCTGATCGGTTTCGTGATCCTCGCCTCGATCGTCGGTTCACTCGACCTGAACAGCGAGAACATGGGCGATCGGACCTGGAACCCGGCGACGGCGGCCGCCATCGAGCCTGCCTACTCCGGCGGATTCGGCAGCTTCACGCTCGACCTCCGGAACGTCACTCTCACCGAGGACAAGACGGTCGACGTCAGTGGGCAGTTCGGTGAGGTCGTGGTGCTCCTGCCGCCCGGTATGAACGTCGAGAACCACTGCACCGCGCAGTTCGGCGACGCGCAGTGTCTCCCGGAGGGCCTCGACGGTGGCGTCGACGGCACGGACGGTCACGTCCTGACCCTCAATGCCGATGTCCGATTCGGAAGTGTGGAGGTGCGCCGTGGATGACGTGGACGACACTCAGGGCAGCGAACAGACCCGGACGCGGAAGCGCCCGTCGCCACTACTGCTCCTCGCAGGATTGGCAGCACTCCTGGTGAGCGGCTGGGCGCTCGCGGGGCCGTTCTCGCTGGAACCGCTCGCGAACGTCGGGTTCCGCTGGCTGTTCGTGGTGATCGCGGTGCTGGTCGGCGTGGTGCTCGTGTTCGCACCCAACCGGCGGAAGTAGAGACGCAACCGCACGTGCGCGGTGAGTGAGTCCGAGGACTCGCTCACCGCGCACAGTGCGTCACTCCCACTCGATGGTGCCCGGCGGCTTGCTCGTGATGTCCAGCACGACACGGTTGACGTCGTGCACCTCGTTGGTGATCCGGGTGGAGATCCGCTCGAGAACGTCGTAGGGCAGTCGCGTCCAGTCCGCGGTCATCGCGTCCTCACTGGACACGGGGCGGAGCACGATCGGGTGACCGTAGGTGCGTCCGTCACCCTGCACGCCGACGCTGCGGACGTCGGCGAGCAGCACCACGGGGCACTGCCAGATCTGACCGTCGAGCCCGGCGGCCGTCAGCTCTTCGCGCGCAATGGAATCCGCGTGACGCAGGATGTCGAGCCGCTCCTGCGTGACCTCGCCGATGATGCGGATGCCCAGCCCGGGGCCGGGGAACGGCTGGCGTCCCACGATTTCCTCGGGCAGACCCAACTCGCGTCCCACCGCCCGGACCTCGTCCTTGAACAGCAGGCGGAGCGGCTCCACGAGCGTGAACTGCAGGTCTTCCGGCAGTCCGCCGACGTTGTGGTGGCTCTTGATGTTGGCCGTGCCGGTGCCGCCGCCGGATTCCACGACGTCCGGGTACAGCGTGCCCTGCACGAGGAATTCGACCGTGTCGCCGTGCGCGGCGTTCTCGCCCAGCACGTCGCTGACTGCGCCCTCGAAGCTGCGGATGAACTCGCGGCCGATGATCTTACGTTTGGTCTCCGGGTCGGACACCCCCGCCAGCTCACCGATGAAGGTGTCGGCGGCGTCGACCGTGATCAGCTTGGCGCCGGTCGCGGCAACGAAATCCTGTTCGACCTGGGCACGCTCGCCCGCCCGCATCAGACCGTGGTCGACGAACACACACGTCAGGTTGTCGCCGATGGCGCGCTGCACGAGCGCCGCCGCGACAGCGGAGTCGACACCGCCGGAGAGCCCGCAGATCGCCTTGCCGTCGCCGACCTGCTCGCGGACCTGCTCGACGAGGGCGTCGGCGATGTTCGCGGCCGTCCATGCGGGAGGAATGCCGGCGATCTCGTGGAGGAACCGGCTGAGCACCTGCTGGCCGTGCGGCGAGTGCAGCACCTCCGGGTGGTACTGCACACCCGCGAGCTTGCGGGCCCGGTCCTCGAACGCGGCGACGGGTGCACCCTCGCTCGTGGCCGTCACCTCGAAGCCGGCCGGGGCCTCGGTGACCGCGTCGCCGTGGCTCATCCACACGGGCTGACTGGACGGCAGCCCCTCGTGCAGCAGACCGCCCTGCACCTTCAGGTCGGTGCGGCCGTACTCACGGGTGCCGGTGTGTGCCACCGTCCCGCCGAGTGCGCCCGCCATGGCCTGGAATCCGTAGCAGATGCCGAACACCGGAATGTCCAGATCGAACAGTGCCGGATCGAGTTGCGGCGCACCGTCCGCGTAGACGCTCGACGGCCCGCCCGACAGCACCACGGCAAGGGGATTCTTGGCCGCGATCTCCTCGACGGTCGCGGTGTGCGGAACCACCTCGGAATAGACCTTGGCCTCACGCACCCGCCGGGCGATCAGCTGCGCGTACTGCGCGCCGAAGTCGACGACGAGGACCGGTCTCTGTTGCTCGATATCTGCCACCGGGTCAGTCTAATCGGCGCAGCTCTGTGGTCT
Source organism: Rhodococcus mengyinensis (assembly GCF_048381435.1). Taxonomy (NCBI): domain Bacteria; kingdom Bacillati; phylum Actinomycetota; class Actinomycetes; order Mycobacteriales; family Nocardiaceae; genus Rhodococcus; species Rhodococcus mengyinensis. Next base: position 86,537 of record NZ_JBLWIT010000125.1, read on the forward strand.
GCGCGACCCCATGACCCGGCCCTCTCGCGCCCTATGCAACGCCGTGCTTCTGCGCGTCGGGCACCACGGAGCTGTTGCGGATCTCGACGATCGGCAGCACCAGCGCGGCGGGCGCCCCCGCCGGGACGACCGGTGCGACCGGGGCGACCGGGTTCAGGCGCCGGTATCCCTCGCCCTGCGCCGGACGCAGGTCCTCCTCGCCCTTGTTCGGCCACAGCGAGGCCGCACGCTCGGCCTGCGCCGAGATCGTCAGCGACGGGTTGACGCCCAGGTTCGCGGACACGGCCGACCCGTCGACCACGCTCAGCGTCGGGTAACCCCACACGCGGTGGTACGGGTCGATGACGCCCTTCGACGGTTCCGACGCGATCGTGCAGCCCCCGAGGAAGTGCGCGGTGAGCGGGATGTTGAACACGTCGCCCCAGGTGCCGCCCGCGCGACCGTCGATCTTCTCCGCGATCCGGCGGGTCGCCTCGTTGCCTGCCGGGATCCAGCTGGGGTTCGGCTGGCCGTGGCCCTGCTTGCTGGTGACCTTGCGCCGACCGAACAGGCCCTTCTTCGTGTACGTGGTGATGGAGTTGTCGAGGTTCTGCATCACCAGCGCGATGATGGTGCGCTCGCTCCACTTGTACGGGGTGAGGACCTTCAGAGCTTTCGGATCCTTCGCGAGTTCCTTGAGGAACGTCATCCACCGCCGGCCGCCGCCGTCGGTCAGCAGCGTCTGCAGCAGCGCCATCGAGTTCGACCCCTTGCCGTAGCGCACCGGCTCGACGTGGGTGTCGGACGTCGGGTGGAACGACGACGTGATGGCGACGCCCTTCGTGAGCTCGAGCGCGGGGTCCACCTTGTTCTTGGCGGCGCCGAGGATCGACTCCGAATTGGTGCGGGTGAGCACGCCCAGCCGGTCGGAGATCTTGGGCAGCGCGCCCGTCTCCTTCTGGTCGAACAGCAGATGCTGGGTGCCCCACGTGCCCGCGGCCAGGACGACGTTCGCGGCGGTGTACGTCTTGCGGTTCCGGTTCTTCCGCGGCCCGCTGCGCCGGGTGAAGACGTCCCAGGTGCCGTCGGACGCCTCGCGCAGACCGGTGACCGTGGTCATCGGGATGATCTCGGCGCCCGCCTTCTCCGCGAGACCCAGGTAGTTCTTGAGCAGGGTGTTCTTGGCGCCGTGCCGGCATCCGGTCATGCATTCGCCGCACTCGATGCATCCGGTGCGGTCGGGGCCGACGCCGCCGAAGTACGGGTCGGGCACGGTCTTGCCCGCTTCACCGAAGAAGACACCGACCGGGGTCTGGATGAACGTATCGCCCACCCCCATGTCCTCCGCGACCGACTTGATGATCTCGTCGGCGGGGGTCATGTGCGGGTTCTGGACCACGCCCAGCATCTTGCGGGCCTGCTCGTAGTACGGCGTGAGCTCGTCGTGCCAGTCGGTGATGTGCGACCACTGCTTGTCCTGGAAGAAGGAGGCGGGCGGCTTGTAGAGCGTGTTCGCGTAGTTGAGCGAACCGCCACCGACGCCGGCGCCGGCGAGGATGAGGCAGTCGCGCAGCAGGTGGACGCGCTGGATGCCGAAGAAACCGAGGGCGGGCGCCCAGAGGAACTTCTTGAGATCCCAGCTGGTCTTCGCGAAGTCCGCGTCGGCGTAGCGACGGCCCGCCTCGAGGATGCCGACCTTGTAGCCCTTCTCGACCAATCGGAGTGCGGTGACACTGCCACCGAATCCGGATCCGACGATGAGGACGTCGTACTCCGTTGCGCGCTGCTTGCTCATCACTCGACCTCCAACGACACCTGAGTTATTACTCGCCAGTATGCACCCCTCGGCTGTGACAGCTGCCACAAGGGTCACCTAACTGTAACGAGAGGTATCAGGAACGGTCGTGATACCCGCAAACGCACGTCGCCCAATGCCTCATCTGTGCGGTTGAACTGCACCGATGTGACATTGGGCGACGAGAGAAGCGGCGGCGAACGGACGCCTCAGGCGCGGACGGTCAGGCCGACCTTCTGAAATTCCTTCAGATCCGAGTACCCCGTCTTCGCCATCGAGCGGCGCAGCCCGCCGACGAAGTTCAGCGAACCGAACGGGTCGTCGGACGGACCCGTGAGGACGCGGTCGAGCGACGGACGGTCACCGAACGAGACCGGCAGCATCGTGCCGCGCGGAACCGAGGGATGCGCCGCGGCCGACGGCCAATACCAGCCGCCGCCGGGAGCCTCCGCCGCGACGGCCAGCGGTGCGCCCAGGACTGCGGCGTCCGCACCACAGGCGATCGCCTTGGCGAGGTCGCCCGAGGAGGTGATGTCGCCGTCCGCGATGACGTGGACGTAGCGTCCGCCCGTCTCGTCGAGGTAGTCACGGCGAGCAGCAGCGGCGTCCGCGATGGCGGTGGCCATGGGGAGACCGATGCCCAGCACCTCACCGGTGGTCGTGGCGCCCTCGGTGGAGCCGTATCCGACGATCACACCGGCCGCGCCCGTACGCATCAGGTGCAGCGCGGTGCGGTGATCGCTCACCCCACCGGCCACGACGGGGACGTCGAGCTCGGAGATGAACGTCTTGAGGTTCAGCGGCTCGCTGTCGCCGTGCGCGACGTGCTCGGCGGAGATGATCGTGCCGTGCACAACCAGCAGGTCGATGCCCGCCTCGAGCAGCTGCGGGGTGAGCGCCCGGGCGTTCTGCGGGCTGACCCGAACCGCGGTCGTGACACCTGCGTCGCGGACCTGGGCCACGGCAGCAGCCAGAAGCCCCGGCTGCAACGGCGCGGCGTGCAGTTCCTGCAGTTTCTTGATCGGCGCCTCGACGTCGACGTCCGACTCGGCCAGCGCAACGAGTTCGGCGAGCTTCGCCTCGACGTCCGCATGCCGGCCCCACAGACCCTCACCGTTGATGACCCCGAGGCCACCACGCTTGCCGAGTTCGATCGCGAACGACGGCGACACGAGCGCGTCGGTCGGATGCGCCAGCACAGGAATGTCGAACCGGTATGCGTCGAGCTGCCAGGACGTCGACACCTCCTTGGAGGAGCGGGTCCGGCGGGAGGGGACGATGTCGATGTCGTCCAGCTCATAGGTTCGTCGGGCTGTTCGGCCCATGCCGATCTCAACGAGGTCGCGCACGCGCGCCCCTTTCTCGTGAATCGTGACTGGTTGCTAGCGAGCGGTGTAGTTGGGAGCTTCGACCGTCATCGTGATGTCGTGCGGGTGGCTCTCCTTCAGACCCGCAGCGGTGATCTGCACGAACTGCGCGTTCTGCAGTTCCTCGATCGACGACGCTCCCGTGTAGCCCATGGCGGCCCGCAGACCGCCCGTGAGCTGATGGGTGACCTGGGACAGCGGACCGCGGAACGCGACCCGGCCCTCGATGCCCTCCGGAACCAGCTTGTCCTCGGACAGCACGTCGTCCTGGAAGTAGCGGTCCTTGGAATACGACTTCGCGGCGCCACGGCTCTGCATCGCGCCGAGGGAACCCATGCCGCGGTAGCTCTTGTACTGCTTGCCGTTCACGAGGATCAGCTCGCCCGGCGACTCCGCGGTGCCCGCGAGCAGCGAACCGAGCATGGCCGTCGACGCGCCTGCCGCCAGGGCCTTCGCGATGTCGCCGGAGAACTGCAGTCCACCGTCGGCGATCACCGGCACACCGTGCGGCTTGGCCGCGGCGACCGCTTCGAGGATCGCAGTGATCTGCGGGGCGCCGACACCGGCGATGACGCGGGTGGTGCAGATGGAGCCGGGGCCGACACCGACCTTGACCGCGTCCACACCGGCCTCGATGAGAGCGGCCGCACCGCCGCGGGTGGCGACGTTGCCGCCGATGATCTGCACGCGCTCGTCGACCTCGGCCTTGAGCTTCGAGATCATGTCCAGCACGCCGGCCGAGTGACCGTGGGCGCTGTCGACGACGAGCACGTCCACTCCGGCGTCGGTGAGAGCCATTGCGCGGCTCCACGCCTCGTCACCCACGCCCACGGCGGCGCCGACGAGGAGCCGGCCGTCGCGGTCCTTGGTGGCGTCCGGGTGCTGCTCGGTCTTCACGAAATCCTTGACCGTGATGAGGCCGGTGAGCTTGCCCTGACCGTCCACGATCGGCAGCTTCTCGATCTTGTGGCGGCGGAGCAGACCCAGCGCCACCTCCGCGGTGACACCCTCCTGCGCGGTGATCAGCGGCGCCTTCGTCATGACCTCGGACACGGCGCGGTTCTGGTCGACCTCGAAGCGCATGTCGCGGTTGGTGATGATGCCGACGAGCTGCCCCGCCTCGTCGGTGACCGGAAGTCCGGAGATCCGGAAGCGGGCGCACTTGGCGTCGACCTCGGCGAGAGTGTCGGACGGCTTGCAGGTGACCGGGTCGGTGACCATTCCCGCCTCGGACCGCTTGACCGTCTCCACCTGCCCGGCCTGGGCCTCCACCGACAGGTTGCGGTGCAGGACGCCCATGCCGCCGGCGCGGGCCATGGCGATGGCCATCCGCGCCTCGGTGACGGTGTCCATCGCGGAGCTGACGAGCGGCACTCGCAGCCGGATGTCCCTGGTCAGCTGGCTGGACGTGTCGACCTGGCCGGGGATGACATTCGACGCCGCCGGCAAGAGCAGGACGTCGTCGTACGTGAGACCCAGCATCGCGACCTTGTTCGGGTCGTCACCGCCGGTGTGTACATGCCCTGCTGAACTTGTCATGCGGTTCGGGCCCTCCATGGAACATAGGTGCGGCGCCGGTGGCGCCGTCTGCGGACATTCAGATCTTCGATCTGGTGGAAACTTTCGGGAACACGGATACAAGAAAAAGGCCGGAGCGACGATCGATATTCCCAGCTCCACAGACCATGATATCGGCTCGACGCGATCACCACGGAGCCCACCCACGCTGGGCGTACGCCGAACGGCTGGCGCAGACCGGGCTGACCTGCGTACCGTGGTGCTGTGCGCGATCAACTGCCTCCAGGTCTGCCCCCGGACCCCTTCGCCGGCGACCCCGCCGACCCGTCCGCAGCTCTCGACGCGATCGAACCGGGCCAACCACTCGACCCCCACGAGCGTCTCGCCGTGGAGGAAGATCTGGCCGACCTCGCCGTGTACGAGGCGCTGCTGGCACATCGCGGGATCCGCGGTCTCGTCGTCTGCTGCGAAGACTGCCAGCAAGATCACTACCACGATTGGGACATGCTTCGTGCCAACCTCCTCCAGCTTCTGGTCGACGGCACCGTGCGCCCGCACGAGCCCGCCTACGACCCGACACCCGAGGCATACGTCACCTGGGACTACTGCCGCGGCTACGCGGACGCCTCGATGAACGACGCTCTGCACGGAGACGGTTTCGACGCCTGATCCGGCACAACCCGATACAGACCACTGTGGCCCGACACGCGAAGTGTCGGGCCACAGTGGTCTGTGCGGGAGGGCCGCCGAACCGCTAGCTGGTGGGCGGCAGCACCGGGACCGGGGTCGTAGTGGTGGGCAGCGGCACCGTCGAGGGCTCCTGCGGCGGCTGCTGGGTGGACGGCTCCGTCGCCGGAGTGTCCGAGGGCAGCGTCGGAACCAACATGATCGTGGGATCTGGGCTCATGGGCGGCACCGTTTCGGGCGGAGGAGGCGGCAGCGTGGGCAGCTGTGGCAGCGGGATGGGCGGCAGTCCCGGAATCTGCAGATCAGTCGGCAGGGTTCCCGGCAACTGCTCGACTCCCGGCAGTGTCGTCGAACCGGGTGTGCCCGGCACGGTGGCCGGCAACTCGGTGGCCTGCGTCGGCGCATCCGTCGTGGTGGTACCGGGCGTCGTCGTCGCAGGCGGCGTGGTGGGAGCGATCTTCTCGACCTCCGCGGCGAGCTTCGCCCGCCACACGTCGAGTTCGTTGCGCATGTCGGCGTCACGTACCCCGCCGGAACGGTCGGCGGCGCCCTCGAGCAGGTTCTTCGCCGCCTCCGCGTCGCCCGAGGCGATCAGCCGCTCGGCCTCCTGCAGCTGCGACGTGGTGTCGATCTGCGCGACGGTCGAATCGGCCTGCTGGCTGAACACGACCGACTTGACGCTCCACAGCGGATCGCCGGGTGCGGCGTTGTACGAGAAGATGGTGGCGCCACCCATGACGACCGCGATCGCGGCGGCAGCGCCTGCGATGGGTCGCAACAAGCGGAGCTTGCTGCGGGCAGCGCTGCGTGCGGAACGGGCGTCCGAGGCGTCGATCGCCGCGATCACGTCGTCCAGCAGCGGCCCGGTCGGCATCGGCGTCGCCACGATGTCGGCGCGCCAATTGGTCAGCAGAAGCGCGAGCTCGTACTGCTCCGGCGAATCCGTTGCGACGGGACCGCCGCCGGCGATCGCGTCGATCAAAGCGTCGTCGCGGCGCACTGCCGCGACGTCCACCGGTGCGTCGTCTCCTGGGAGATCGGCATCGGGATTGCCGTTGCGCTTGATGCCCCTAGCCAAACCTCTCACCTGCCCTCGTCAC
>NZ_JBLWIT010000126.1:0-83282 GCF_048381435.1 Rhodococcus mengyinensis
TCCTTGCGGAGGATCTTGCCCGCGGCGGACTTCGGCACCAGGTCGATGAACTCGACCTTGCGGACCTTCTTGTGCGGCGACACCCGCTCGGCGACGAACGCGATGACCGCGGCCTCGTCCAATTCGGCACCGGGCTGGCGGACGACGAACGCCTTCGGCACCTCCTCACCCTCGTCGTCGAGAACCCCGATGACGGCGGCGTCGGCGATCTGCGGGTGCGTCAACAACAATGCCTCCAGTTCGGCGGGCGGCACCTGGTAGCCCTTGTACTTGATCAGCTCCTTCATCCGGTCCACGATCGTCACGACGCCCTCGGCGTCGACGGTCGCGATGTCGCCGGTGTGCAGGTACCCGTCCGCATCCAGGGTCTCCGCGGTCGCCGCCTCGTTGCCGAGGTACCCGGCCATGATGTTCGGGCCCTTGCACCACAGCTCACCCGGTTCGCTGACCCCGTCGGCCGGGTAGGCGACCTCCTCGCCGGTGGCCGGGTCGACCAGCTTGCATTCCATGTTCGCGATCGACGGCCCCACCGAGTCCAGGGCGATGTCGTCGCGGTCGAATGGAATCGCATGCGAGACCGGGCTCATCTCCGACATCCCGTAGCCCTGCCGCACCCGGCAGCCGAGCCGGTTGGCGACGGCCTTGCCCAGTTCCTGATCGAGCGGGGCGGCGCCGGAGAAGATCGAATGCACGCTCGACAGGTCGTACTCGTCGACCAGCGGGTGCTTGGCCAACGCCACCGCGACCGGTGGGGCGATGAACACATACGTGCACTTCTGCCCGGACACGATCGACAGGAATTCGACCAGGTCGAACTTCGGCATCGTCACCAAGCTCGCCCGGTTGTACAGGGCGGCGTTCAGCAGCACCGTCATCCCGTAGATGTGGAAGAACGGCAACACCGCCAGCAGTTTGTCGTCGGCGCCGATGCCCATCCGCGGGTTGATCTGGCAGACATTCGCCACCAGGTTGCGGTGCGTGAGCATCACCCCCTTGGGCCGGCCGGTGGTCCCGGACGAATACGGCAGCACCGCCAGCTGGGTGGCCGGGTCGAACGACACGTCGGGGGCGGGGGCGCCCTCGGCCAGCAGATCTTTCAGCGACGGGTGCCCGTCGGCGCCGTCGAGGACGATCACGTTCTCTACCGGAATCCCGACCTTCGCGGCCGCGGCCTTGGCCTGCGGCAGCAGCGGGGAGACGGTGAACAGGAACTTCGCCTTCGAGTCGGTGAGCTGCTTGGCGATGTCCTCGGCGGTGTAGAGGGCGTTGATGGTGGTCGCGACACCACCGGCCCGGAGGATCCCGTGGAACACCGACGCGAACGCGGGAACGTTCGGCGAGTGCAGACCCACCACCTCGCCGACGGCGAGACCGCGCGCGGCCAGCGCCCCGGCCACCCCGTTGATCTGGGCGACCAGCGACTGGTAGGTGGTGACCGCGCCGGAGGCACCGTCGATCAGCGCAGGCCGGTCCCCATCGGCCGGATCGACCTGGCCGAAGAGGAAATCGTAGACACTGAGGTTCGGAATCTCGACGTCCGGAAACGGGCTCTTGAAGCTCACTGGGGCCTCTCCCTCGAAGTGTTGCAGCAGCAGTTGTCGGTACAAGTTTCTGTGAACATCAGACACATGTACCTAACCTGTGACAACAGTCACAAGCTCGCCGCAACTCTACCCGCGCGTATTTCCCGTCCGCGGGCGGTCGACCAGCACTCAGGCCTGTGAGTCCTCGATGAGATGCTCGAAGGGTTTCAGGTTCGCCAGCGACTCCCCGCGTGAGACGCGCCACTCCCATTCGCGCTTGATGGACTCGGCGAATCCGAGCTCGAGGAGGGTGTTGAAGTCGCCGTCGGCCGCCTCGAGCACCTGCCCGAGAATCCGGTCCAGTTCGTCCGCGGTCACCGCGTGTTCGGCGATCTGACCGACCAGGTAGATGTCGCCGATCTTGTCGATCGTGTACGCCACCGAGTACAGCCGGCGATTGCGCCGCAGCAGGTACTTGTAGACGCCTTCGAAGTTCTCGTCGGGTTTGCGGCAGACGAACGCCTCGACGCGCAGACCGTGCTTGCCGACGGTCAGGAGCGTGGTGGTCTTGAGCTTGCGCTCGCCGGGCAACTCGACGATGTAGTGCGTCGAGTCCTTCCTGGTGAAGTCCATCTCACGTTCGGTCAGGGCGGACTCGATCACGTCGGCCAGCTCGCTCATGCGCGCACCCCTCCGGCCCTGCGCAGCTTCCACAATCCGCGTCCGCGACGCGGGGAGAATTCGCTGGGGCCGTGTCCGTAGTTGTAGTTGACGGTCGCCATCCGATAGCTCTCGAGGAGGCCGTCGGCGGTGTGTTCCCAGGAGAAATTCTCCGCGTGACGCGGCGCCTCGGCGGCCAGCGCGGCGAGCCTGCCCGGCTCGGAGACCAGCGACTGCAACGCCGTCGCCCAGTCCTCGGTGCGGTGCCCGTCCACGAGAAGCCCGGTTTCGCCGTTCCGGACGGCGACGCCGAGACCGCCCACGTTCGCGGCGATCACCGGAGTGCCGCAGGCTTGCGCCTCGATGGCCACCAGCCCGAACGACTCCGAATAGCTCGGCACCGCAACGAGATCCGAAGCCCGGTACACGTCGACGAGCCGGTCGGGCGCCTGCGGCGGCAGGAACGTCACCCGAGCGGCGATGCCGAGCGAAGACGCGAGTTCGATCAACGCGTCCGGCCGGGCCAGCCCGGACCCGGACGGGCCGCCGACCACGAGCACCCGCAGTGTCGATTCGGGATCTCGGGCGATCAGCTCGGCGGCGGCGCGGAGCAGGACGTCGGGCGCCTTGAGCGGCTGGATGCGTCCGACGAACGTCACGACGGTCTCACGCGGGTCGAGCCCCAGCTTCGCCCGGGCGGCGGCCCGGTCGCCCGGCCGGTACCGCGTCAGATCGGCGCCCGGCGCCACCACGTCGATCCGGTTCGGGTCGGCGCCGTAGTGGCGGACCAGCTGATCGGATTCCTCGGTGGTGTTGGCCACGAGCCGGTCGGACTCGGCGACCACCTGCTGCTCGCCGATCTGGCGGGCGGCCGGTTCGGGAGTGTCACCATCGGCGAGCGACAGATTCTTGACCGCCGCGAGCGTGTGCGCCGTGTGCACGAGCGGCACACCCCAGCGGTCGCGGGCGAGCCAGCCGACCTGCCCCGACAACCAGTAGTGCGAGTGCACCAGGTTGTAGTAGCCCGGTTCGTGGCGGGCCTCCTCGCGGAGCACCCCGGCGACGAACGCGCAGAGCTGCGTGGGCAGATCCTGCTTGTCCAGCCCCTCGAACGGGCCGGCCACCACGTTGCGGACGAGGACCCCCGGGGCCGCTTCCTGGACCGGTGCGTCGGCGGACGACGTGGCCCGGGTGAAGATTTCCACCTCGACGCCGCGACGCGCCATCTGGATGGCGGACTGCAGCACGTAGACGTTCATGCCGCCCGCATCGCCGGTACCGGGCTGCGCCAGTGGTGAGGTGTGGACCGAGAGGACGGCCACCCTGCGGGGGCGCGAATTGTGCATGGGCGTCACCACTCCATAGTGCTCCCTCACCGATCGGCCCCTTTAACCGAGGTTGTCGACGAACTCGCCGACCTCTTTCACGAACCTGTCGGGATCCTCCACGAACGGTCCGTGATCGCAGCCTTCCCAGAACGACGCCCGCGCCTGCGGGATCAGCTCTGCAGCGTGCCTACCAGCTGAGACGTCGACGACGGAGTCCTCGGTGCCGTGCAGGACGAGCACCGGCACGTCGAGCGAGCGGAGCAGCTCGTCGTGACTCGCGGACCGGTTGAAGAGGGCGGCCCGCACCCGGGGCGGGGTGGCGAGGCTGGCCCCGAACAGCGCCTGCGACTGTGCGCCCTTGCCTTCCGGCGGTCCGGTGAGCGCGTTGCCGAACGCGCCCAGCGCGCGGATCGCGTCGCGCGGCTCCTCGGACATCGCGCCGGGGATCGCCGCGCGCATCGCCGCGCCGACCTTGCCGCCTGCCTCCCCGCGACCGATGCTGGTGATGGCTCCGACGAGGACCACGCCGTCGACGGCGGACGTGCCGTGCGACGCCAGGTAGTCGCAGATCACGAGGCCGCCGTAGGACCAGCCGAGGAGCACGGCGCCGGACGTGACGCCTTCGGCCGTGAGTACCGCGTCGACGTCCCCGGCCCAGATCGCGGAGTCGTCGTAGCCGGCGTCGGGTGCACCTGAGTAGCCGTGTCCGCGCAGGTCGACGGCGATGACGCGGTAGCGGGCCGCGAGTTCGTCGAGCACCCTGGGGCCCCAGCACTTCGAGGACTGCGCCCAACCGTGCAGGAGGACCAGGGTCCGCGCGTCGGGGGCACCGGTCACCGAGTAGACGAGGGGCGTTCCGTCGACGCCGACTGTTTCACGAATAGCCATGGGGTCACCATAGAGGCCAGCAGCGCGACGACCGCCGCCACCGCGTAACCCGCGGTCGTGCCGAATTCGTCGATCATCCGGCCCGCGAGTGCCGACCCCATCGCGACGCCGACACCCAGTCCGGTGACGATCCAGGTGATGCCCTCGGTCAGCGCGGCCGCGGGCACGATCTGCTCGACGAGACCGGTCGTGACGATCATGATCGGCGCCACCGTCATCCCCGCCACCGCGTAGGCGACGGCGAGCGCCGGGATGCTGTCGGCCAGAAGCAGCGGAACCGTCAGGACCGCCACCGCGAGGACCGCGACCATCAGCTGTTTCCGGAGCGACGCCGACACCCGGATCGCGCCGAACACGATGCCCGCCACCGCGGAACCGGCCGCGAACAGGGCCAGCACCACGGTGGCGGAGGCGGGTGCGTCGTGGCTTCGGGTGAAGGCGATGGCACCGACGTCGATGACGCCGAAGATCGTGCCCATCGACACCATGACCGCCACGAGGATCCACACGGCGGGCGTCCGGACGACGGACGGGCGGCCGTCGTGCGTTGCGGCATGCACGGGCGGTTCGGTGCCGCGCTGCGCGATGAGCGCGAGGGTGCCGACCACCAGCAGGACGAGGCCCGCGAGCGGTCCCGCCTCGGGGAACACCGTGACGGACAATCCGACGGAGACCACCGGCCCCGCGATGAAGCACAGTTCGTCCACCACCGCCTCGAACGCGAACGCCGTCCGCAGCAGTGGCGTGCCGCGGTACAGCTCAGTCCAGCGGGCGCGCACCATCGCCCCGATCGTGGGCATGCAGCCGGCGGGGACAGCCCACACGAACAGCACCCAGTCCGGCGTCCCGAACCGGACACACAGCAGCATCGCAGCGATGGACGTCGCGCTGATCCCCGACGCGACGGGAAGGACACGGGACTGCCCGTACCGGTCCACCGCCCGCGACACGACGGGGGTGATGAACGCGTACGTCAGTGCGAACACCGCGGCGAGGGCACCGGCCAGTGCGTAGTCGCCGCGCAATTCGGACAGCATCGTGACGATGCCGATGCCGACCATGGCGATCGGTACGCGCGCAACGAATCCTGCGGCGGAGAACGCTGCGGAGCCGCGGGCGGCGAAGATCTGACGATAGGTACCGAGCACGCGTCGAGCCTCACAGATCGTGGCCGCGACTTCCAGCACGTGCAAGTATTGCGCTCATGAGTGTCCTGGTGTGTTTCCACGCCCATCCCGACGACGAAGTGTTCACGACGGGCGGCGTGATGCGTCAGGCCGCCGACGCCGGTCATCGCGTCGTCGTGGTCACCGCGACGGACGGGGCGCTCGGCGAGGCCCCCGACGGAATCCTGACCGACGGCGAATCACTCGCCGAGCGTCGGCGCCGCGAGCTGGAGGAGTCGACGTCGCTGCTCGGCGCCCAGCGCGTGGTGCTGCTGCACTACGCGGATTCCGGGATGGCGGGAACGCCGGAGAACGACAACCCCGCCGCGTTCTGCAACGTCGACGTCGAGGAGGCCGCTGCCCGGCTGGCCGCGATCCTCGTCGAGGAATCCGCCGACGTGATCACCATCTACGACCCCAACGGTGGCTACGGCCATCCCGATCATGTCCAGGTCCATCACGTGGGCATCCGGGCCGCCGAACTGGCCGGTGTGCCGCACGTCTACGAGGCCGCCGTGAGCCGCGACCACATCCGGCGACTCATGGCCGCGAATCCCGAGTGGTCCGAGAACACCCAGCCACCGGACCTCGACACGTTCGGTCTGCCGGACTCCGAGATCACCACGGTCGTGGACGTCACCTCGGCCATGGACGCCAAGCGCGCCGCGATGCACGCGCACGCCACCCAGATCGGGGACTTCGGCCCGTTCCTGCAGATGCCCGAGGAGCAGTTGCGCGCGGCGTTCGGTCAGGAATGGTTCCGCCGTCGCGGGGCGCCCGCCGGGCTCACGGAGTCTTCGCTGCCCCTCTGATCGACCGGCCCGGGTGTCCTCCTGCCGGAGAACCGCTTCCCCGCCAGGGTGAGGACGGCTGCGGCGAGGAGGCATCCGCCCGCCCCGATCCCGGTCACCGTGCCGGGTGCCACGGTGGTCGTCAGACCCACGACGAGCCCGGCAGCGGCGACCACGACGAGCAGCGCACCGAGGACGGTCAGCGACGACTCGCCGAGTACGCCGGCCAACGGCACGAAGTGGACGCCGACGGCGAAGCACACCCAGACCGGTATCCACGCCGACAGACCCGTGTTTCCGAGAACGGCGGCGCCCGCCCAGATCACCGCGAACTCGACCACCACCACGAGGGTGTACCGCCGCCGGACCGCCCGGTCCGCCAACGCGGAACTCTCGGCGGGACTACGCACGGCGAGTACCGCTCCCAGCACGGCGACGACGAGCGCCACCACGATGGCGGCGTCGAGGAGCACAGTGAGGGGGCGGCGAAGGTCGACGGCCATGGCCCAGCCGAACCAGCCTGCGGCGAAGAATCCGACCACCGCGGCGGCGCTCCCCCGCGCCCGGCCCGACCGGCGGGCGGCTTCCGACAGACTGGACATCCCGCCAATCTAGCCCCGCGAACCGCCTGCGCGGGTGTGGTTCCGCGCCTAGCATCCACGGGTATGGATCCCGCTGATCTCGTCGCGACCATGCCGTTCGCCGTGCACACCGGGGTTCGTCTCACCAAGGCCGCACCCGAGGAGGTCGTCGGGCACCTCGAGTGGGAACAGCACCGCACGACCGCGGGAAACGGCATGCACGGCGGGGCGCTGATGACGCTCGCCGACAGCGTCGGAGCCGTCTGCGCGTTTCTCAACCTTCCGGCGGGAGCGTCGACATCGACCACGAGTTCGAGCACGGTGTTCACCCGCGGCGTCCGCAAGGGCACCGTCACCGCGACCGCGCGTCCGCTGCACGCCGGACGAACCACGGTCGCCGTCGTCACCGAACTGCGGGACGACGAGGACCGTCTCGTGGCGCAGGTGACGCAGTCGCAGGCGGTGCTTCACCCCCAGCCGGGAAGCTGACCGATGTCACGACTGCTGCGGGCATACCGCGCCACGGGAGCGGATCTGCCGTTCGGCAACCTCCTCGCCGCGCACGACGTCGCGATGGAAGGCTATTTCTGGCGGTTCACCCAGCCCGCGACGGGACAGGTCGTCATCGCGCTGGCGGGGATCAACCGGGCCGCGGACGGGCACTGGGCGACGCTCGGTCTCGCCGGTCATCCCACCCGGTTCCTGCGGACCGCCGCGCATCCGGAGGGCTACGCCAACCCTGCCGGACTCGGCGCGTTCGCCGGCGACGCGTTCCGCGGGTCCGTCGACCGCGTGCGGGTGGATCTCGGACCGGACGCCCGCCTCGACGTCCGGGTCGGCGCCCAGGTTCCGTGGCCGCGGCGCAGGCTCGGCGGGTCGAGTGTGTTCCAGACCGTGCCCGCACTGAACCAGTACTGGCACCCGTGGCTGCTCGGCGGCCGGGCCGAGGGAACGGCCGTGCTGGGCGGCACCGAGATCGACCTCGACGGCGCCCAGGTCTACGGCGAAAAGAATTGGGGCAAGGGCGGATTCCCCGACTCCTGGTGGTGGGGCCAGGCTCAGGGTTTCGCCGACCGGCAGGCATGTGTCGCGTTCGCAGGCGGCGAGATCACCGCGGGTGGGCTGCGCACCGAGGTCACGGCCGTCGTCGTCGCGCTGCCCGACGGCACGGTGTTCCGCCTCGGCAACCCGGTCACCTCCCCCGTCCGGGCGCACGTCACGGACGATCGGTGGTCGCTGCGGGGCCGCAATCGCACGTGGAGCGTCGAAATCGAGGGCGGTTCCCCGCTGGGCTCGGCGCACGTGCTGCCGGTTCCGCTTCCCGCCGAGCGTCGCAACATTCCCGGCGCCCTCGAGCACCTCGCCGGCTCGATGAGTGTGACAGTCCGCCGTCGCGGTGAGCTCGTCTGGGCCGACGAATCACCACTCGCCGCGTTGGAACACGGCGGTATCGGGCGGGCGCGGGCGGAGCTGCGCAGGCGGGGCGCGCCACCGGACGCGACATCCGCGCCGCCGCTCAGCTGATCACCTCGAGCTCGGGTGGCTGCAATGCCTCGACGATCTCGTCGGTCTCCGCGTGGAGAACCCCTATTCGTCCGGCCTCCTCCAGGTGACGCGCGTCGACGCCCGAGATCGCATCGGCTGCGACGAGCACCTTGTAGTCGCGTTCGCTGGCGTCGACGATCGTGGCGCGCGGGCAGTTGGGGTAGTTGCATCCCGCGATCACCACGGTGTCGACCCGCCACTGGCGCAGGCGGTCGTCGAGTTCGGTGCGGTAGAACGAACTCCACCGGGGTTTGAACAGGATGTGCTCGGTGGACGAGACGGTCTGGAGACCGCCGCCGAGGAGCGACTCGGGGTCGAGCGGCGGCACCCCCAGCTCCGGCGCCACCTGGGAGCCGGCGGTGCCCGGTCGGGCGATGTCGAGTCCGGCCGCGATCACGCGGCGCCGGCACAGGTCCACGTCGTCGCCCTCGTACAACCGGACGACGTGCACGATCGGGGCCGAGGCCTCCCGGTAGGCGTCCACGAGACGCGCGATCGCGGGCAGCACCGCCGAGGTGCCGGGAATCGGGGCGGTCCCGCCGTCCACGAAGTCCACCTGCGTGTCGACGACGAGCAGCGCGGACCGGCCGAGATCGGGGGCGAGGAACGGATCCGAGTTCTGCCGCCAGTGGGTCACGCAGCAAATCTAACGCTCACGCACACCCTGTAGTGGGAATCACAGGGACCGGTTCGTTCGCACGCAACGCGGGTTTGGGACCATGGAGCGGGTGGGGTAGTGCGAGAAGGGTCCCAACCGATGACTGTGAGCGATGAGAACTGGCCGTTGATCGGCGCGACAGGGGCGCGCTTCGGATCAGCCGGCCGGCGCCGCAGCGCCAGGAAAGAGCAGGACCCGAGCCCGACGCAGTCGGCCGAATGGGTGGAGCCCGTCCCGGCCGAGGCCGCTCCCGAGCAGGTCGAACCCGTGCCCGAACCTGCCGATCGGACTCCCGAGGCGGCCGACAGTGCTGCTGTCGAGTCCACCGAGTGGGTGGCGCCCGAGGACACCGTCTCCATCGTCCGGCCGTTCATCCTCACGGGCGGGCGGACCGAGTCCGGGGTCGATCTGCCACTGGAGGCGGTCATCGTCGCCCGCGCGGACGGCGACACCGTGGTGGACGGGATGCTTGCGCCGGACGAACTGCGCCGCGTCTTCGCGCTGTGCGCCGAACCGCGGTCGGTGGCCGAGATCGCGTCGCTCGCGTCGATCCCACTCGGGGTCGCGCGCGTACTCGTCGGCGACCTCGCGGCGGCCGGGGCGGTCACCGTGAACGAGACCGCCGGGTCCACCGGCCCGGACCGGAATCTGATGGAACGCGTCCTCGACGGGCTGCGCAAACTCTGAGATCCACCGGGGAAGTCGGCGCCCGGAGCGATGCACACGAATTCGTCAGCCGCACAGCCTATTGCCTGTGCGGCTGACGAAGTGCTGTGACGCTAGATCGACGTCCGGCGCATCGCTCCGACCGGATCGGAGTAGATGGTGCTCAGCGACACCACCGTCGAGGCATACTCCTGGACCCGGTTGCCGAATCCGGAGATGCGAATGTCCCTGCGTTCCAGCGACGATGCCTGCGCGAAGGCCTCGGCGACGTGCGGGATACCGGCCGGGTACTCGGTGAACGCCTGGCCTCCGAGGATCACCCGGTCCGGGTTGAACAGGTCCCGCAGCATGGCGACCGTCTTCCCGAGCACCTGAGCACGTTCCACCAGAAGTTCGTGCGCGGGAACGGAACCCGACGACGCCGCCTTGTAGAGGGCACTCATCGTCGGCCGCTGGTTCGACTCCGCGAGGATGCCCGCGTCGAGGGCTGCGGAGATGACCGCGCGATCGCTGATCGTCGCCTCGAGGCACCCGCGTGAACCGCACGAGCACTGCGCCGACGAGCCCGTCGGCAAGTGCGCTATGGAACCGGGACCGCTCGATGGAGTGTGAACACGGCCGTCGATGGTGATCGCGATGCCCGCCGTCTCGCGGGCGTAGAAGTACAAACCCGTTTCGCCTTGCGCGACACCGTCTTCGCTGTCCGGGCTCAGCAGCAGTTCGGATGCGGCCATCGCCTCGACGTGCGCCGCGACGGAGACGGGCAACCCGAGTCCTGTCGCGATGATGGCGCCGACCTGGGCGGACTTCCATCCCAGTCGGGGATGGTCGACGACACCGGTCTGCGGATCGACCCGACCGCCGAGTGCGACACCCGCCCACAGCGGGCGACGCCGGTGCCAGCGGGAGGCGAAGGCCCGCGCGCTGCGTGCGATGCCGGCGAGTGCGTCGGCGGACGCTCCCTGCGGGGTGGGTACCTCGACCGCGCCGAGGACCTTCCCTCGCAGGTCACTGGCGATGATGCTGGTCACGACCGCGCCGATGTGGATGCCCACCGTCAGGTAGGGCTCGTGGTTGACCTCGAACGGAACCCGCGGACGACCGATGGCGCCGGACGGCGTGAGGTCGCCGCGTTCGCGCAGCAGTCCGAGGTCGAGGAGCGCCGACACCTGACGGTTGACGGTGGCGATGCTCAGGCCGGTCGCCTTCGCGGCGACGTCCCTGGACAGCGGCCCGCGAGACCGGGCCACCCGCAGTACACCGGCGGCCGGGCCGTCGCTGATCCGCAGCTCAGGGGGAACGATATGGAGACGGGGACGGGACACGGGCCGCTGGAATCGAGATGCGGAGCCGGTCCGGGTGGGGCTGGAAAGAGTGGGGGTAGACACGTGGCAGTCCTTGCAAGCGGAGGCGGTGCGCACCTTCGTCCGAACGCTGCATCCGTCCCAGGCCGAGAGTGGGACGACCGAGGACGATCGATCAGGAGAAGACTGCGCGAATTAGCTGCAGATGCTGAGACAGCGACAACACAGTTCCCGCGCCAAGGGCAGCCGCGAGCCCAGCGCGGAAGTCACATAGGTGACCCGCGGAGCGGTCGACTGGCCTGAAGACATGACACGAAAGTAGCAGCTTCGGTCGGTTTCACCAATCGGAGGGCGCGTCGGCGTGTGAATCCGCGCCGCGCCACTTCCGCAGTTCCCGCCATTGCGAGGCGCCGCCTGCGGCGCACATCGGAGAGCATCGCCACTCTTGACTACAAGAGTGTCTCACCACACGATACGCCGAGATACCAACCGAACGTACGGTTACAGGGGTGAGATGTACCGACGTGATCGCCTCCGCGACGACGCGGATCAGACGGCAGAGATCGCCATCCTGACCGAACAGTCGTTCGCGCCCTCGAAGGAAATCGACATGACCTCCACCCAGATCTCCGTGACACCCCGGGCGACCGTCCGGCCGCTGAAGGTGGCCGGCGCCAGTCTCATCGGGACCGCCATCGAGTGGGACGACTACTTCATCTACGGCATGGCCGCGGCAATCGTGTTCGGCCCGTTGTTCTTTCCATCCTTCTCCTCCATCGCGGGCACGCTGGCGGCGTTCGCGACGTTCTCCGTCAGCTTCATCGCACGGCCGATCGGCGGCGCGGTAATGGTGCTGATGGGGCTCGTCATCCGGTTCACCATCACCGAGAGCCCCGACTTCGAGAAGGTCAAGAGCACCCACCGCGATCAACGACTGCCGATCGTCACCGTACTGCGGGAGAACCTGCGCGAAGTGCTGCTGGCGGCGGGCGCGTTCATCGGCATCAACACGGTCGGATACATCTTCATGGCGTACCTGCTGTCCTATTCGACGAAGGTCCTGGGCATGAGCAAGACACTGGTGCTCGTCTTCACGCTTATCGCCTCGTTCGTGTGGCTGATCGTCATCCCCGTCGCGTCGATGCTGTCGGACCGGTCTACCTCACCGCAGTCACACTGCTCAGCCTGCTCTGCGTCGTCGCGATCACACGGAAGGTCCGCGGCCCGTTGCGATCAGGGTGACGCAAATCCTTCCGGCGACACACCGCCCGATGGTTCGGTTACGGGACTCCACACCGTCTCCGGTATCCGAAAGGCTCACCATGTCCATCGATTTCGCGCCCGAGCACGTGACAGACGCCGAGGGTTCCCCGAACGCGGCGAGCGTCGTCAAGCTCGGTGCACACATCGGCGCCCGGATCGACGGCGTCCGGCTCGGCGGCAACCTCGACCCCGCCACCGTGTCGCTCATCCGTCAGGCCCTGCTCGAGCACAAGGTGATCTTCTTCCGTGGCCAGGAACATCTGACCGACGACTCGCAGTACGCGTTCGCGGAGCTTCTCGGCTCCCCCACCACCGCGCATCCGACCGTCACGTCGCGTGGCACCAAGGTGCTGCCCATCGACTCCGACTACGGAAAGGCCAACAGCTGGCACACCGACGTCACGTTCGTCGATCGCATCCCGAAGGCGTCGATCCTGCGCGCCGTGCAACTCCCCACGTACGGCGGATCCACCACCTGGGCGTCGGGTGTCGCCGCCTACAACGCGCTGCCCGAGCCGCTGAAGGTCCTCGCCGACAACCTGTGGGCGACGCACACCAACGTCTACGACTACGCGGCGACCAGCGCGGAACGCGCGCAGGACGACAAGGCGAAGGAGTACCGCGCCGAGTTCCAGTCCACCTACTTCGAGACGGAGCACCCGGTGGTGCGGGTGCACCCCGAGACCGGCGAGCGCACACTGCTGCTCGGTCACTTCGTCAAGAGCCTGGTCGGCCTGAGCAGCACCCAGTCGCAGGCACTCTTCCGGGTTCTGCAGGATCACGCGATCTCGCTCGAGTTCACGACCCGGTGGAATTGGCAGTCGGGCGACGTGGCGATCTGGGACAACCGTGCCACTCAGCACTACGCCGTCGCCGACTACGACGATCAGTACCGGCGACTCAACCGCATCACCCTGGCCGGCGACGTCCCCGTCGACATCCGGGGCGAGCGCAGCCGCAGCGTCGCCGGCGACGCGAGTGGCTACTCCGTCATCGACGAGCCCTAACATGTCGGCATGACCTTTTCACCTGACACCCGCATCGCCGTCGTCACCGGGGCGAGCTCCGGAATCGGAGAAGCCACCGCCCGCACCCTGGCCGCGCAGGGATTTCATGTGGTCATCGGGGCCCGGCGACTGGATCGTCTGGAGAAGATCGCCGAAGACATCGGCGGTACCGCCCTCGAACTCGACGTCACGGACCAGGATTCCGTGGACGCGTTCAGCGCGGTACTGCCGAGGGTCGACGTGCTGGTGAACAATGCGGGCGGCGCCAAGGGACTGGCCACCGTCGCCGAGGCCGATCTCGACGACTGGCGGTGGATGTGGGAGACCAATGTCCTGGGCACCCTTCGGATCACCAAGGCGCTGCTGCCGAAGTTGATCGAGTCGGGTGACGGTCTGGTCGTCACCATCACGTCGCTGGCCGCGCTCGAGGCGTACGACAACGGTTCCGGATACACGACCGCCAAGCACGCGGAGGGCGTCCTGCACCGCACGCTGCGCGGAGAACTGCTCGGCAAGCCGGTCCGTCTCACCGAAATCGCGCCGGGCGCAGTAGAAACCGAGTTCTCGCTGGTGCGTTTCGAAGGCGACCAGGAGCGTGCCGACAAGGTCTACGAGGGCATCACCCCGCTCGTCGCCGCGGATGTCGCGGACGTCGTCGGGTTCGTCGCCTCGAGGCCCTCCCACGTGAACATCGACCAGATCGTCGTCAAGCCACGAGATCAGGCTTCGTCCGGGCGTTTTCACCGCACGACGTAGACGCGTTCGCGGCTGTCCGCCGGTCCTGGTGCTCGAGCACCAGGACCACTGTCCACAGTCCCGCCACGATCGTCACGACCCCCAGCAACATCCATCCCATCCCACAGCCCCCTGCCGATCAACGACTTTCGACCGAAACGGACTGTCGGGGTCGTCCGTCGACCCCTCGACAGCGGACGACTCCCCACAGTTGTGTGAACCGAGAACACGGCGCCGTCGACGCGTCCTCATTCAGGTAGACGCAGCGGCCCCGGTTTCGGTTCCACCGGGTGTGAAGAAAGTTCGCTCGCCTATGCGAGGGCCGACATGGACTGCCATTCGGACCAGCTGAGGGCCCAGTCGTAGATGTCACCGTCAGCGGCCGACAGGTCGATGGACGTTCCGGTCACCTCGACGGGATCGCCGTACATCGCGGTGCCGAAGTACTGCTGGGCGTCCGCGAGGGACAGGTTGATGCAGCCGTTGGTGACGTTCGACGAACCCTGGACGCCGATGGTCTCGGGGTTCGCGTGGATGAACTCGCCGTTGTTGGAGATGCGGACCGCCCAGCGCTCGCGCACGTTCTCGTAGAACGGCGGGTTGGACATGAGGAAGTCCTCGTGCTTCTCGGTCACCATGTGGATGCCACTGCGGGTGACGTTGCGGGCCTCGTTGCCTTCGCCGTAGCTGACGGGGATGTCCATGATGGTCTCGCCGGCGCGCACCACCTGCATGCGGTGGCTGGGCGCGTTCGCGATCACGATCTGGCTGCGCCCGACGGTGAAGTTCAGCGACAGATCCTCCGCGCCGTACGCGCCGCCGCCGAAGTCCAGTCCGTACAGCCGGGCGTCGAGGCTCACGGTGGTGCCGGGCGCCCAGTAGTTCTGCGGACGCCAGTGCGCGCGCGACCCGTTGTCGTCGGGCAGCCACGCCCACGAGCCCGGTGTCGGCGGGTTGGTCGTGACGGTCATCGCCTTCTCGACCGCCGCCTTGTCCTCGACGGACTCGTGGAACTGGACGATGATCGGGGCGGCGATCCCGACTTCCTGACCGTCGCCGATGTTGAGTGTGGCGCCGATGGTCTCGTCGGGGTCGACCGTGGTGAAGCTGCCGTCGACGGCAACGGACTTGCCGTCCGTGCCGAGCGCCGTGCCCTTCCACGTGTACGTGGCGCCGTAACCCAGTGCCTCCCCGACGGTGAACGTGGTCCGGTCGGGTGACAGCACACCCTGCACGGCACGCCCCTCGGCGTTGACGAGGGAGATGTCGGTGAACGTGCCCTGCGACGCGGTCGCGGAGATCGGCGCCACCGGATTGACGTCCTCGGTGCCCGACGCCGGATTCTGGGTGACCTCGACCGCCGGTTCGGGCGGCGCGGTGGCGGTTCCCGACTCGGAGCCGACCGTGCATCCGGTCAGCACAACGAGAAACGCGATCAGCGCCGCCGCGATCAACGCGACGCGCGACCGACTTGTCCGAGAACCCAGTTCATGCACAGCTAACAGGTTACCTGCGCTACGGACCTGTCTCAGATCGCGCAGCCCACCGTCACGGGTTCGGGTTCGAGCCGGACACCGAACGCCGCCTGGACGCCGTCCCGGACGTCGCGAGCCAATGCCAGCAGGTCCTCGCTCTTCGCGGCACCTCGATTGGTCAACGCGAGAGTGTGCTTGGTCGACAGCCGCGCGACGGCGTTCTCGCCGGGATACCCCTTCGAGAAGCCGGCCCGCTCGATCAGCCACCCCGCAGACAACTTGGTTCCGCCGTCGGCCGGGTATTGAGGAACAAGCACGTCGCCGAGGCGGGTCTCGATCGCGGCGAGGACACCCGCCAACTCGCCGTCCGCAACGACGGGGTTGGTGAAGAAGGAGCCCGCGCTCCAGGTGTCGTAATCCTCGGGATCGAGCACCATGCCCTTGCCCCGCCGCAGGTCCAGCACGGCGTCGCGGACCTGCGCCGACGGCAACCGGTCGCCCTCGGCACTGTTCAGCGCCGACACCAGTTCGCGGTAGCGCAGCGGCTCGCCGAGCCCGTCGGGATGCACGGTCAGTTCCACGGCCAGCACCAGGGCGGCATCGGAGTGCTTGAGGACGCTCGTGCGGTAACCGAGACCGAGGGCCTCGGGTTCGACCCAGCGCGCCTCACCGGTGCGTCGATCGAGGAGGTGGACCCGCCGCAGCATCGACCCCACCTCGACGCCGTACGCGCCCACGTTCTGCACCGGGGTGGCCCCGGTCGACCCGGGAATCCCCGACAGGCATTCCAGCCCGCCCAGCTCGGCGGCGACGGTCTGCGCGACCACCTGATCCCACTCGGCGCCCGCCTCGGCAGTGACGAATCCCTCCTCCAGACCGACGGTGGTGTTGCACACACGCACCACCACACCGTCGAATCCGCCGTCCCCGACCACCAGATTGGAGCCGCCGGCGAGGATCAGAGTCGGAATGTGCGCGGCATCGAGGAGACGCACCACGTCGACGAGGACCTGCGTGGTCGGGCACTCCGCCACGATCCGCGCCGGCCCGCCCACGCGCAGCGTGGTCATCCCCGACAGTTCGAGGTTCTCGGACACGAAGGCGCCCGAATCGACGAGTTGACTGACAATGCTCACGTCCCACACAACCGCAAACGGTAGCCTGCGGATCGTGAGTCGCCGCATCGAGCATTCGTCGTCCTATGAGTTTCCCGTCGCCCAGGTCCATGCGGGCCTGATCACCGAGCAGTACTGGCGCGACCGTCTCGACCGGGTGGGAGGACCGGGGGCAACCCTGGACGAGGTCACGACCGGCCCCGGCACCATCTCGGTGGCCATGTCGCAGTCGATTCCCGCGGAGCACCTGCCCAGCATCGTCTCGAAGGTCCGTTCCGGCGATCTGGTGATCAAGCGCACGGAGACGTGGGGCACGCTCGACGGCGATCACGCCGAGGGCACGTTCACCGCCGAGGTCGTGGGTGCGCCCGCGACGATCTCCGGGACCCAGACGCTGACGGAGGACGGTTCCCGGTCGAAAGTGCAGGTCGAGGGCAAGGCCGACGTCAGGATCCCGCTGATCGGCGGCAAGATCGAGAGCGCGATCGCGGACGAGGTCCTGCGCCTGATCGAGAAGGAGCAGGGCTTCACGCAGCAGTGGCTCGGGGCCTGACCTGGGGCGGGTGTCCCTTGTGTTCCGTCACAGCCGGTAACCTTGGCGATCATGGCTCGCCGCATCGACTACTCAGCCCGTTACAAGCACACCCCGAAAGAGGTGTACAACGCGTTCACCAACCGTGACTACTGGGATGCGCGCATCGAGGAGATGCGGAAGTACTCCGAGAACCACATCGAGCACTTCGACGTGAACGACGACGGGATCGACATCGTCCTGCACCACATCCTGCCGCGGTCGGAACTCCCCGAGATCGCGCAGACCGTGATGAAGAAGGACATGGTCATCACACGCAAGGAGTCGTACACGCCCTTCGGTGAGCCGACCACGGGCACGTACGAGGCGTCGATCCCCGCAGGCCCGGGCAGCCTCACGGGCACCATGAAACTGTTCGCCACCGAGACGGGCTGCACGTTCCGCACCTCGTCCGAGGCCAAGGTGTACCTGCCGTTCATCGGCGGGAAGCTCGAGCAGCTGATGCTCGTCAACCTGATCGACCTCTTCCGCGCCGAGGCCGAGATCACCGAAACGTGGTTGTCGCAGCACTAGCAACCACCGCACGGATTTCCCATGACTTCAGCGACGCTGAAGCGGCCTCACGGTGTCATCACCCGGGGTACGACAGGCATCAATCGGCTGCGACGCAGCGACCGCTGGCTCGTCCACGACGCGCTGGTGCGCCGGACGCTGCACGCATCCGCCGACCCGCTCGTCGTCGACCTCGGGTACGGCGCCCGACCCCACACCACGTTCGAGCTCGCCGACCGGTTGACCGCCGTGCGCGGCGACCGCCGGGTGGTCGGGCTCGAGATCGATCCCGAGCGTGTGGTCGAGAGCAGGAACGGAGTGAGTTTCGCCCGCGGCGGGTTCGAGCTCTCCGGACTGCGACCCGTCCTGGTCCGCGCGTTCAACGTGCTGCGTCAGTATCCCGAGGATGCGGTCGGGCCGGCCTGGGCGCGGATGCAGTCCGGGCTCGCACCGGGCGGGCTGATCGTCGACGGCACGTGTGACGAGCTGGGCCGCCGCTGTGCGTGGGTGCTGCTCGACGCCACCCGCCCGCTGTCGCTGACGCTGGCATGGGATCCGTTCGCCGTGGAGAAGCCGTCGGACATCGCCGAACGGCTCCCCAAGGCACTGATCCATCGCAACGTCCCGGGTGAGCCGGTCCACGCCCTCCTCGCGGCAGCGGATCGCGCGTGGGCCACTGCGGCGCCGCACGGCTCGTTCGGACCGCGGGTGCGGTGGCGGGCCGCCCTCGAACTGCTGCGCGCGCAGGGACTTCCCGTGCAACCCCAGCGCCGCCGGCTCCGCGACAACATCCTCACCGTTCCGTGGCACCTGGTCGCGCCCGGTTCCGGCACGAATTAATTCACGCGACATCCCCCACAGCGCCCCGTAGAGTCACTTCACGAAACATGTTGTGCCGGTGCGCAGGCGAGGGCTACTTCGACTGTGGATCGCGTGGTCGCCGGTTCGAATCCGGTCAGGGACGCAGGTCCCTGTAGCTCAGTGGTAGAGCACGTCCGTGCCTCCGCCGACTCCGAACTCGGCACGACATGCGTGCGCGCCACCCGGTGCGCAGACGACGGATACTTCTCTGGCGAAGTGCGCAAGCACGCGGTTCGACTCCGCACCCCGTCGTCGCCTCGATCTCGGGTGGCGCGCACCCCACGAGCACCGACACCTCCTGGAAGGAGGAACAACCTATGAGCAAGTTCAACCTGAAGACGCTGCGCCGCACCAAGGTACAGAGCCCCATCACGTCGGAGACGCAACCGGCCGGCCGCACGTTCGAGGGCGGCAGCGGCTACGCCCGCGACGCGAAGAGCGAGCTGTTCCTCCTCGCGGTCACCAACATGGTGGGTGAGCACACGTTCTACGAGTCGGCTCCGGACCGCGACGGCCGGTTCGTCCAACTCGTCCACCAGGTCACTCTGTCGGACCCGGAGTGGACCGCCCGCCTGATCGGGTGGCTGCGCCGCGACGCGCATCTGCGTTCGGCGTCGGTGGTGGCCGCGGCCGAGTTCGTCCGTGCCCGGCTGGGCGCCGGTCTGCACGGCGGCAACCGCGCCGTGATCTCCTCGGCGCTGGAGCGGGCCGACGAGCCGGGTGAGATCCTCGCCTACTGGATTGCGCGCCACGGTCGTTCGATCCCGAAGCCGGTCAAGCGCGGTGTCGCCGATGCCGCTGTCCGCCTGTACTCGGAACGCTCACTGCTGAAGTGGGATTCCGATTCCAGGGACGTCCGCTTCGGCGACGTCCTCGAGCTCACCCATGCGTCGCCGTCGGCGACGTGGCAGGGCGAGCTGTTCCGGCACGCGATCGACCGGCGGCAGGGACGCGAGAACACGATCCCCACCGGCCTGCGGATGCTCACGGAACGGGCGGCGCTGGCGGTGCTCCCGCCGGAGGATCGGCGTGCCGTCCTCCGGACCCCGGAGCGGCTGTCGGCGGCCGGCATGACGTGGGAGTCGCTCGCCGGCTGGCTGCAGGGACCGATGGATGCGGCAGCATGGCAGGCGGTGATCCCGTCCATGGGGTACATGGCTCTTCTGCGCAACCTGAGGAACTTCGACGAGGCCGGGATCCCCGACCACGTCGCGGAACAGGTAGCGGCCCGGATCGCCGATCCGGGGGAGGTCGCGAAGTCGCGGCAGCTTCCGATGCGGTTCCTCGCGGCCTACCGGAACGCGCCGAGCCTGCGGTGGGGACACGCACTCGAACGGGCACTCGGGGCGTCGCTGTCCGCGGTCCCGTCGCTACCCGGCCGCACCCTGGTGCTCGTCGACCGGTCCGGATCGATGTTCTACAGCCGCGTCTCGGCGCGGTCGGAACTGACGCGGGCGGACGCGGCCGCGGTGTTCGGCACCGTACTGGCGGCGCGCGCGGAGCGGGCCAACCTGGTCGAGTTCGGCTCGGACAGCCGGTTCGTGCCGTTCAAGCACCAGCCGGTGCTGCGGGTCGTCAACAGTTTCGGCGACCTGGGCGGCACGGACACGGCGTCGGCGGTGCGGAAGCATTACCGCGACCACGACCGCGTCGTCATCGTCACCGACGAGCAGGCGGCGTGGGGCGATCCGACCCGGCACGTCCCGGCCGACGTCCCCGTGTACACGTGGAACGTGGCGGGCTACCGCCACGGACACGGTCCGACGGGGTCCGCGAACCGCCACACGTTCGGCGGACTGTCGGACGCCGGATTCTCGATGATCCCGCTCCTGGAGGGCACCCGGGACGGCGAGTGGCCGTTCTGATCCCGGAGCGGTGATCCGTCAGGTGCAGGTGGCCAGTGCGTGTTCGACGCGCTGCGCCACCTGCGCCGGCAGGGATCCGCACTCCCCGTGCAGTGCGCGCGCATTCAGTCGCCCGATCGCGACGCCGTCGGCGACCACCTCGTCGAGCAGTTCCTGCGAGATGCCGCTCGCGGCGAGGTCGAGTGCCGTGCACAGCGGCGTGGTAATGCGCAGGGGGCCCACCTGCTCGCAGTCCTCCGGGCGGAGCGACCGCCGGTGCAGCGCCAGCTGCTGCGTCGGCGACGGCGGTGACAGCACCGTCGAGAGGTGGATGAACCGCGGGTACAGGTGCCCGAGGCCGTGAAGTTCGGCGGCACTCTGGTGGGAGACCGCGGCGGCGGCACCGAACCAGGTGCACCACTTAGCGAACTCCTCGAGATCGGAGTGCGGACAATCCTTCAAGCGGAACAGATCTCGCTCGACCTTGACCCACGAGCCGTCGGCGACGCGCTCATCGATCTCGTCGGCGGCGAAACCGAGGCGCAGCACTTGCGCAGTGGTGAAGAAACCCGCCTGAGCCGTCGCGACGCGTGTCAGCTCTTCACCGACACCTTCGCGCTCCGGGTCACCGGGACGTGGAGCCAACCATCCGGACATTCCCCTAGATTACTGGGCGTTTGTGGCACGCATCACAATTTCTGCGGATCTCGGCGACCCGCCGCGGGCGCATTCACAGAAATTGTTCAGAGTTGTCGGGAAGAATCCGTGTAATGGCAGCCCGAACGAACTCCGCACCCCGAAGTAACCGTGTGCTCGTCATCTCTCTTGTCGTCATCGCCGCGCTCGTGGCGGTCCTCGTCGGCGGCGAACTCTTCGTGCGCAACAGAGTGAAGACCTGCATGGCAGACCAGTTCGAGAGCCAACTCGGCTCGCAGGTGGACGTGGGCCTGAGCTGGAAGCCGGTCCTGCTCCAGTCGGTCGACAAGAACGTCCCGTACATCACGATCGACAGCGACGACACCAAGTTCGGCCCCGCCCAGGGGATGCAGGTGCACGCTCAGGTCAACGACATCCGGCTCGAGAACACCGCGGACAGCAGCGGCACCATCGGCAGTTCCGACGCGGACATCACCTGGTCCACCGCGGGAATCCTCGCGACGCTGCAGCAGCAGGCGTTCGGCTCGCTCATCAGCGGTGTCACCGCCGATTCGAGCGCGGGCACCCTGCGGTTCTCCGTCGGTCCGGCCGGGCTCGCGGACCTGACCGTCAAACCGGAGGTCGTGAACGGGACCGTGAAAGTGGAGACGGTGGGTGCGGCGATCCTCGGTATCGGCCTCCCCACCGACCTGGTGGACGGGGTCGTCCAGATTCTGACTTCGAGCCTGCAGACCTACCCGCTGGGCATGCAGCCGACGTCGTTGAAGGTCACCGACGACGCCATCGAGATCACCCTCGAGGGTGGCGCCTATACGATGCCTGCCGCCGGCACCCAGCAACAGCAGCAGGAACAGCAGAGCAGCTGCGGCCTCCTGGTCTGATCGACCGTCGGGTCAGTCGGGCAACCCGTCCAGGACGGCACGGGTTCCCGACAGTCCCAGCCGCGTCGCACCGGCCGCGATCATGTCGAGCGCGGCCTGTGCGGTGCGGATCCCGCCGCTTGCCTTCACGCCGATTCGCCCTCCGACGGTCTGCGCCATCAGCCGCACCGCCTCCACGGTCGCTCCCCCGGCCGGATGGAATCCGGTGGACGTCTTCACGAAGTTCGCCCCGGCCCGCTCGGCGGCCCGGCACGCTTCCACGATCGCCTCGTCGCTGAGCGCGGCGGTCTCGAGGATCACCTTCAGGACCGTGTGGTCGCCGACCGCCTCGCGGACCGTGAGGACGTCGGCCAGCACCGCGTTGAAGTCGCCGGCCACGGCGGCCCCGATGTCGATCACCATGTCGATCTCCTGCGCGCCCTGGTCCACGGCGAGCCGAGCCTCGGCCCCCTTGACCAGCGAGTGGTGCTTGCCCGAGGGGAACCCGACCACCGCGGCGGTCACCAGACCCGGCGCCTTGACCGGCAGCATCGACGGCGACACGCAGACGGCGAGCACCCCGAGCGAGCGCGCCTCGGCGATCAGCGCCGTCACGTCGTCGGTGGTGGCCTCGGGCTTGAGGAGCGTGTGGTCGACGAGGTCGGCCACCTGGGAGCGGGTCAGTGCAACGTCGGACATACCTGTGAGCTTCGCACAATGCCTTCCAGGGCTTGCGGCACGGCCTAGCATCGCCGTATGAGCGATCCGGGATCGATCTTCGACGAGGCGCGGCTGGAGTTCGACCGGCTGACGACGGCCGTGTGGACGCCGGCCGGGCAGTCACTCGCCTTCCAGCTCGGACTGCGTCCCGGCGACGCCGTCCTCGACGTGTGCTGCGGCGCAGGCTCTTCGGCGCTCCCCGCAGCCACCGCCGTGGGTCCGTCGGGCCTCGTCCACGGCGTCGACCTGGCCGACGAACTGCTCGAGCAGGGGCGGCTGAAGGCGTCGGAGCGTGGATTGCAGAACATCGAGTTCGTCTGCGCGGACGCCACCACCTGGGAGCCGCCGAGCACCGTCCCGGAAGCGGGCTACGACGCGCTGGCCTGCTCGTACGGCGTGTTCTTCCTGCCCCACATGGATGCCGCGTTCACCCG
Organism: Rhodococcus mengyinensis; assembly: GCF_048381435.1. Taxonomy (NCBI): domain Bacteria; kingdom Bacillati; phylum Actinomycetota; class Actinomycetes; order Mycobacteriales; family Nocardiaceae; genus Rhodococcus; species Rhodococcus mengyinensis. The sequence continues at coordinate 23,166 of NZ_JBLWIT010000126.1, forward strand.
GCTCGCCGGCCTCGTCCGGCCGGGCGGCAAGGTCGGGATCACGGTGTGGCGGCGGGGCGCGTTGCGCGACTTCGCGAGCGCGTTCCAGGACGCCGTGGCCCGGCACCGGGAACCCGAGCCAGAACCGGCCGGGTCGCCGTTCGATCCACTCGAACGCATCGACACCCCGGACGCGCTCCACCAGTGGCTGGGCGAGCTGGGCGCGCACTCGACCGAGGTCCGGGAGCTGTCCAACATCATTCCCGCCACCCCCGAGTTCGCCTGGGACCTCGTCCTGGGTGGGAACTTCCGTCGCGCGCTCGCCCCGTTCGACGCCGGGACGGTCGAGCAGATTCGTCTCGATCTCCTGCAGCTGCTCACCGAACGCGCGATTCACGACATCGACGCCGGCACCCTCGTCGGCACCGCCGTGGTGAACGGCCGGAGCGCGACCTGAAAGACTGTTGCCCATGAGCGCTGCTTCGACCGAGGACCACCGGTACGTTCTTTCTCTCGGCTGCCCCGACCGCACCGGCATCGTCGCCCGGATCTCGACGTTCCTCGCCGAGGTCGGCGGCTGGATCGTCGAGGCGGCGTACCACGCCGACGCCGACACCGGCTGGTTCTTCACCCGGCAGGCAGTGCGTGCCTCCTCGGTAGACATGTCGATCGAGGAACTCCGGGAGCGCTTCGCGGCCGTCGCCGCCGAACTCGGCCCCGAGACCGAGTGGACCGTGTCCGACACCGGTGAGCGAAAGCGGGTGGTGCTGCTGGTGAGCAAGGAGGCGCACTGCCTCCACGACCTGCTCGGCCGCGCGGCCGGAGGCGAGTTGCCGGCCGACATCTGCGCGGTGATCGGCAACCACCGCGATCTCGAGACCGTCACCAGGCAGCACGGCATCGACTTCCATCACGTCCCGTTCCCGAAGGATCCCGCCGAACGCGGGCCCGCGTTCGAGCAGGTGCGTGAACTGGTCGACGCCCATGACCCCGATGCCGTCGTGCTGGCGCGTTTCATGCAGGTGCTGCCCTCGGCACTGTGCGAGCACTGGGCCGGCCGGGCGATCAACATCCACCACAGCTTCCTGCCGTCCTTCGTCGGGGCCCGCCCCTACCACCAGGCATTCGCCCGCGGTGTGAAGCTGATCGGCGCAACCTGCCACTACGTGACGGCCGAACTCGACGCGGGCCCCATCATCGAGCAGGACGTGATCCGCGTCGACCACGCAGACGAGGTCGCGGACATGGTCCGGCAGGGTCGCGACATCGAAAAGCTCGTGCTGTCCCGTGGCCTGCGCTGGCATCTCGAGGACCGCGTCCTTGTCCACGGCCGTAAGACGGTGGTGTTCAGCTAGTTTCGTCGTCCCGCTACTGGGACGGCAGCAACGCCAGCACTTCCGGGACGGGCCGCAGGTGGGCGGTGAGGATCTCCAGCGCCTGGTCGGCGTCGACGGCGTCGAGTGCGGCGACGAGCGCCCGATGCTGCGCGTTGATGGTGTCGAGCCGCTGGGGTCCGACGTTCAACGCGCGGACGGCGACGCGTTGCTGCCGCGACCGCAGCGAATCGTAGAGTTCGGTGAGCACCGAGTTCTGCGCTGCGCTGACCATGGTCAGGTGGAATTCGCGGTCGAGGCCTGACACCGCGAACCAGTCCTGTTCGCGGCCCGCGGCTTCCATCGGCTCGATCAGATCGACCATGTGCGCGGGTGCGCCGACTCCCCGCGCACACAGGGTGGACACCGCATGGCCTTCGATCAGCAGCCGGGTCTGGTAGACCTCTTCGAGTTCGCGACCGGTGACCGTGCGCACCTGCGCACCCTTGCGCGGAAGCAGCGTGATGAACCGTTCGGCGGCGAGCCGGTGAAACGCCTCTCGCACCGGGGTGCGTGAGACTCCCATCGTCCCGGAGACCCAGAGCTCGTCGAGGAATCGGCCGCCTTCGATGGACCCGCGGATGATCTCGTCCCGCAACCAGACATAGACCCGATCTCGTGCCGGTCCGGATTCACCGGTGGGCCCGGCGAGCGTCGATGCCGACATCTCGATCCCTTCGTCGAACGGTCCATCGGATTGACGGACTCGTAACAAATTGATCATACAAGCTATGGACACACCAAGTATTCTCTGTGTATACATGACATATACAGAGCGATGTGGGGGCGGTCACAGCGCAGTGACCGCCGAGAGCCACCCGCTTCCGGCAAGCGACCCCCCGAAAAAGGAGACCACCAGCATGTACAGCACCCCCGCCGATCGGCGTTACGCGATCTGGCTGTCCGACCCGAGCTTCGCCGCAGCGGAGATCGCGCGCGGCATCGGCTACGGCGCCGTGGTCCTCGACATCGAGCACGGATCCTTCGACCTCGCGGATCTCGAACGGTTCATCCCGTTCCTGCGCAGCCTCGGCATGGAGGTCCTGGCGAAGGTGCTCGGACCCGAACGCGGCCCCATCCAGCAGGCGCTGGACTTCGGCGCGACGGCTGTCGTCATCCCCCACATCGAGAATGCGGCTCACGCAAAGGAAGTCACGGCATTCGCGAAGTTCCCGCCACTCGGCGACCGGAGTTTCGCGGGCGGCCGCACCACCAACTACGGCGGTTTCACCGACGAGTGGGTCACGGAGCAGGACACGTTCACCCGGTGCTACCCGATGATCGAGGACGCCGGAGCGATCGAGAACATCGCCGAGATCCTGGCACTCGACACCGTCGACGGCGTGTTCGTCGGACCGTCCGACCTCTCCCTCCGCCGCGAACGCGGGGCATACTCACGCGAAGAGGGTGACTTCACCGACCTCGCCGCGGTGGCCACGGCCGCCGCCGAGGCGGGCAAGCCCTGGGTGCTCCCGGCATGGAGCGTCGAAGAGAAGGAGTTCGCGCTGCATTACGGGGCCGACCAGATGGCGCTGATCATGCAGCACGGCGCACTCGCCGCAGGATTTGCGGCACCGTTCGAGCAGATCAAGCAGATCAGGGAGTCACGATGACGACCCAGACGTCGGGACCGGTATCCCCCGACAGCGCGGAAGCGGCGGCCCACCCCAAGGTGGGCCGTGCCCGGTGGACCATCGCCGGCGTTCTCGGCGTCGGCATGTTCGTCAACTACATCGACCGCGTCAACCTCTCGATCGCCGCCCCGGAGATCATGCGCGACTTCGAGATCAGTGCGTCGCAGATGGGCATGGTGTCCTCCGCATTCCTCTGGACGTACGCCATGCTCCAGATGCCGATCGGATCGTTCATCGACAAGATCGGCGTCCGGTGGGTCAACCGGGCGGCGGCGTTCCTGTGGGCGGTCGCCTCGTTCGCGTCCGCCGCCGCAGGTGGTCTCGGCATGCTGCTCGTCGCCCGTCTGGTCCTCGGCGTCGGCGAGGCGCCGACGGTGCCCGCAGGCTGGAAGGCCATCGGTCAGTGGTTCCCCCGGCAGGAGCGTGGAACCGCCACGGCCATCTTCGACGGGTGCGCGAAGATTTCCAACGTCATCGGCATCCCGATCATGGCCTTCCTCGTCACCACGTTCAGCTGGCACGCGGCGTTCATCTTCACCGGCATCCTGTCCGTCGGTTACCTGGCCGTGTGGTGGCTGCTCTATCTCACCCCGAAACAGGCTCTCGCCAAGGGCCGCCTCAGCCAAGCGGAATTCGACTTCATCCGGGCCGGCGGCGCGGAGGACGAAGACGCCGAGACGGCCGGGTCGCTCAACGGACTGGGTTACCTGCTGCGCCGGCGCAAGACGTGGGGCCTGGCGCTCGGCTACGCGTCGTACACCTACGCCTACTACGTCCTGCTCACCTGGCTGCCGGCCTATCTGGAGAAGCAGTTCGGGGTGAATCTGCTCAAGGGCGGCATCTACACGATGATTCCGTGGCTGGTCGCCGTCATCGCGCAGTTCCTCATCGCGGGCATCCTGATGGACCGATGGCTGGCGCGGACCGGCGACGTCACCAAGGTGCGCCGAACCGTGCTGGTGGTCAGCCTGCTCGCGTCCCTCGCGGTGACGGGCGCAGCGTACGCGGGATCGATCGCCGTCGCGCTGATCTTCCTGTCGATCGGCGCAGCCGGACTGGCTGTGTCCGTTCCCGCCGGTTCCAGCATCGTCGCCCTGATCGCCCCGCAGGGGTACACAGGATCGCTCGGCGGAATAGTCAACTTCGTCGCCAATCTCCTCGGGATCGCGGCGCCCATCGTGACCGGCATGGTGGTCGACTCCACGGGCTCGTTCGCGGGGGCCTTCCTCGCGACCGGAGCGGTCTTGATCGGCGGAATCTTCTGTTACACCGTGGTGCTCGGCAAGATCGAACGGATGCCGGCACCCGTCACTTCGGAAAGGCACTGACATGGTCGACATCGCAATCGCTCAATTCGCACCGGGTTCGGACAAGCAGGACAATCTCGGCCGAATCGCGAAGTTCGCCGAGGAGGCGGCGGCGGGCGGCGCCCGGGTACTTGCAGCACCCGAATACGCGATGTTCACGGTCCCGACGATGGACGAGCGGTTCGTGGACTCCGCCGAATCCCTCGACGGCGAGTTCGTCACCGGGCTCGGCGAGATCGCCGCCCGCCACCGGTTGATCCTCGTCGCGGGAATCAACGAAGCGATCCCGGGCGAGCGCCGCATCTTCAACACCCTCGTCGCGGTTGCCCCCGACGGCAGTATCGCCGCCGCGTATCGGAAGCTGCACCTGTACGACGCATTCGGTTACAAGGAGTCGGACTTCGTGCAGGCCGGCTCGATCGGCGAACCCGAGACGTTCACCGTCGACGGCGTCACCTTCGGCATGCAGACGTGTTACGACCTGCGGTTCCCGGAGGTGACCCGGCGCATCGTCGACTCGGGCGCGGACGTCCTGGTCCTGCCCGCCGAGTGGGTGCCCGGCCCGCTCAAGGAAGACCACTGGACCACGCTCGTCCGCGCCCGGGCCATCGAGAACACCATCTACGTCGCCGCGGCCGACCAGAGCGCCCCGGCCGGTTCGGGTGCGTCGATGATCGTGGATCCCATGGGGGTGGTGATCGCGTCCCTCGGTGAACGGGTCGGGACCGCGATCGGCACCGTCTCCCCCGAGCGCATCGCAGAGGTCCGCGCCAAGAACCCGGCGCTGTCGCTGCGCCGTTTCGGTGTGGTCGCCAACCAGTAGATGCCGACGAATTGGTCAGGCTCACAGGCTATTGCGTGTGAGCCTGACCAATCCGCATGCAACTGTCGGATCAGAGATTGCGGAGCCGGACGATCTCCTTGTCGAACTCGTCGATGCTCTCGACGGAGCTCATGTGGCCGACGCCGGGCAGGACGATGAGCCGCTCGAGGTGACCGGCCTCGTCCAGGACGCGAGCGAGCTTGCGGGCGTGGACGGGTGGGGTCAGTCGGTCCATGGAGCCGACGAGCACCGTGGTCGGGACGTCGAGGTTGTCGAGAGCCTCGTGGATGTCGAGGCCGCTGAGCGCGGCGCCCCAGCCGCCGCGGATGCGCGGCTTGCAGTCCCGGACGATGTTCTCGCAGAACTGGACTTCGGCGCGGGAGGCGTTCGGCGACATCGACACGTACTGGAGTGCGCGCGTCATCACCGGCGACGACACCAACGGAACCGGGGTACTCAGGACGGCGCGGCCGACCGGAACCGGCACGCGCGGAAAACGATTCGGCAGCGGGATGACGGTGGTCTCGGCGATGAGCCGATCACAGGCGGTGCTGGCGAGCAGAACTGCCGACGCGTACTTCTTCACCTCGTCGGGGTGACGGCCTGCCCACGCCATGATGCTCATGCCACCCATGCTGTGACCGACGAGCACGGCCTTCTTGTCGTCACGCACCGTCGCCTTCAGCACCTCCGACAGGTCGTCGGCGAGGACGTCCGGGCCGAGCGGGAGCGAGCCGACGGTGCTGCGGCCGTGCCCACGCTGGTCGTAGGTGATGACCCGGTACTCGTCCGCCAGCGCGTTCACCTGCGGGTACCAGTATTCGGTGGAACAGGTCCAGCCATGGCTCAGCACAATGGGATCGCCGTCCACCGGACCGTAGGCGCGGACGTACAGCGTCGCTCCGTCGTCGGTGAGGATCTCCGTCACGTCCGGGCGCAGGTTCGGGGTGCGCAGCAGCTCGTTCGGCGCCACCTCGGTCGACAACGTCAACCCGCGGGTGGCGCGCTTGTGGCGGATCGCCGCTGCCGCGGCGACGACGGCGCCCACTCCGGCTGCGCCGGCGAGTGCCCGGAAGGCGATGGTGCGCGAACTGCTGGTCATTCCTGCCCCTGTCCTGTCTAACTTGCTCTGTTGGTGTCTGTGCTCGTCGCCGGGCCCGGTGTCTCACCGAGTTGCCGGGCCGCCCGTTCGAGTGCCTTGGAGATCTGTTCCTCCATCGCCTCTTCGAACAGCGACTGGACGGCATCGCGCGTGAGGGGACGCATCTGGTCGACGAGCCGCGCGATCTCCGAGACTTTCGCCTCGTCGAGTTCGAGCGGCTCGCCCTCGGCGGCGAGGTAGCGGTCCGCGACGACGGCGACGAACCGCGCGGCGACGTCCGAGAGGTCTCGTCGCACCGCCGCGGTCTGTTCGAGGACGTCCTCGAGCGGGATGCCGGCGTCGACGAGGACCTGCGCCGCCTCGACCAGTCGTGGATCGTTCACCGAGTAGTCGTCACCGGCGGGAACGAGCACTCCGAGTTCGGTGCCCAGGGCGATGTTGGCCTCGGTGGTCTGCGCACCGAACATGCGTTTCAGCTCGGCGATCGTGAGGCGGGCCGCTCGCCTGCGCTTCTTCCACCGGCTGCCCGGATCGTCGGTCTCCAGAACGTCCTTGACCTGGAGGCCGTAGTGCGCAGCCGTGAGAAGTTCGCTGATGGTGGCGAACGTATAGCCGCGATCGAGCATGCGCCCGATCAGGTGCAGACGGGCGAGGTGCGATTCGTTGTACCACCCGGTGCGCCCCTGCTTCCGTGGCGGCGGGAGCAAGCCGCGGTCCTGGTAGACGCGCACGTTTCGTACGCTCACCCGCGCCTCGCGCGCGAGGTCGTCGATCCGGTATTCCTTCATCGGACGATGTGCGCCCGTCGGAGCAGCAGCCGCGACGGGCCGCCGACGAGTCCCGCGGCCGGGTGGGCATCGCTCACTGAGTCACGCAGATGGACGACGGACATGTCAGCTCCTCGGTAGCCGTGTCACCACAATAGCATTGTCACAATGCCCATTGTCATCGTTTGGGTGCACGAGGGCCACGCCTTCACGTGCTCATGGGGTGGGGAGCGGCTACCAGCGAGGCCCGCGCTGCACGTCGTCGACGCGCGGGCGCACGTCCACGAGATAGACGCACACCGCGACGACCGCGACGATGCCGAACAACTGCACGGCCGGGAACAGCAGGAGGACGAGGAACGCGACGGCGAGAATGCTCAGCCAGATCGGTTTGCTCAACTTGTCCACGGCGGTGAACGCGTCTTTGCGCTGGCGAGCCGCGTGGAACAGCGCGTATGCAGCACCGCCCAGGGCGACGATGCGAATCACCAACAAGATCACCGAGACGACGCCGTCAACTTGAATCACAGCCCCATCCTACGAGGTCGACACGCAAACGGCCCCCGCACCGAACGTGCGGGGGCCGAAAAGCGTGAAGGATCAAGCCTTCTTGGCCGGAGCAGCCTTCTTGGCCGGAGCGGCGGCCTTCTTGGCCGGGGCCGGGGCCGGAGTTGCCGCAGCCTTGGCCGGAGCAGCCTTCTTGGCGGGAGCGGCGTGCTTGGCCTGGGCAGCCTTGTCGGCCTGAGCCTGGACGTCGGCAGCGGTGGCGTCGACGCGATCGGCGGCGTCCTTCGACGCTTCCTCGGCCTGGTCGCCCAGGTCGAGAACCTTCAGGGCAGCCTCGTCGCCGGCGTCGGCGATGGCTTCGCCGAGTCCCTCGGCGGTGTCGGAGATGCGACCCGAAGCGCGGCCCGCGAGCTTCGCGGCCTGCTCGCCGACGGCGCGCGTCTGGCGTGCAACGGTGCCGAGAGCTTCCTCGGTCAGCTCGACGGCGTCGCCGAAGGCGGTCTCGGCGCGGCCGATGCCCTCCTCGACGACCGGCTGCTTGCGGATGCGCTCGACGGTGTCTTCGCCGCGCTCCGCGAGAGACGTGTACAGGTCGGACGCGACCTTCAGGTAGGCCTCGGCGACCTTGCGCAGCTCGTCGGCGGTGAACTTCTCACGCAGCTCGGCAAGCTCCTCGGGCAGCTCGGACGGCAGTCCGGCGAGGCGGTCGCGAAGGTTCTCGACACCCTCGGTGACCTCTTCCTGGAGTCCGGCGATGCGCTCCTTGGCGCCGCCGACACGCTCTTCGACGTCACCCTGGGTGGACTCGGCGCGCGAGCGGACCTGGGCGACGACGTCGGCCACGGCCTGCACGACGACGTCTCCGGCGCCTACGGCCGCGTACAGCGAGGTCTTGACGCTGTCGATGGTCTTCTGGTCAGTCATCGGCTTTCTCCTGTTCAACGGTGGGGGGTTCTGGTTCCGGCGTCTGGGAATCAGAACGCTGGTGTTCTTCTGTCCGAAGCTCGGACGTCCGGGATTCGGCCGCTTCCGCCGATTCGTTCTCACGACAGAACGACTCGTAGATCTCGAGCAGCACTTGCTTCTGCCGCTCGGTAATGGCCGTATCCGCGAGCAGAGCGTCACGGAGTGGACCGTGTGGCCGCTGCTCGAGGTAACCCGCCTGGACGTACAGGACCTCCGACGACACCCGGAGACCCTTGGCTATCTGCCCAAGCACCTCGGCCGAGGGCTTGCGCAACCCACGTTCGATCTGACTCAGATACGGATTACTGACACCGGCCAGCTGCGCCAGCTGCCGCATCGACACCTGGGCCGCTTCGCGCTGGGCACGAATGAAACCTCCGATGTCGTGAGCGGCGTTGCTGACTACGCGAGCTGCCAGATCTCCTGCACCGGCCGCGTCGCGATCATCGCTTGCCATCAGTCCTCCGTGTTGCTGGGCAGAACCAAGCCTAAAGCAGGGTGCTAGCAATTGCAAGCACTCTGTTAGCACCCAGCTAGCGGACCCTCCGCCGAGGCCGATGTCAGCCGAACAGCAACGTCGAGAACGTGTAGATCAGCAGCCCCGCGATCGACCCGACCACGGTGCCGTTGATGCGGATGAACTGGAGATCCCGTCCCACCTGCAGTTCGATCTTCTTGGACGCCTCCTCGGCGTCCCAGCGCTCGACGGTGTCGGAGATGATCGCGGTGATCTCGTCGGTGTAGTGGACGACGACGTAGCGCGTACCGGCGAGCACCCACCCGTCGACCTTGGCCCTCAGCTCGTGGTCGTCGCGCAGCCGCTCACCGAATCGCACGACGTTCTCCGCGACCTTCGTGCGCAGCGTGCTGTTCGGGTCGTCGACGGATTCCATGATCAGGCGCTTGGCGACCGTCCACGTCGCGGCGGCGAGACCGGTCACCTCCTCGCGCCCCATGATCTCGGCCTTGATCTTCTCGGCCTTCTCCATGGTCGCGGGGTCGTTCTGCAGGTCGTCGGCGAAGTCGACGAGGAAGCGGTTGGCCGCCTGCCGCACCTCGTGCTCCGGGTTGGATCGCACCTTCCAGGTGAATTCGACGAGCTCGCGGTGGATCTTCTCGCCGAGCATGGCGTCGACGAACTTGGGCGACCAGGCGGGCGAATCGCGGCTGACGATCCGGTCGATGGTCTCCTGACTCCCGAGCGCCCACTGGTGCGCCCGCTCGGCGAGCAGATCCAGGATCGGCAACTGCCGGTTCTCGCGCAGGAGTTCGCCGAGCACGCGCCCGATCGGCGGCCCCCACTGGGGCTCGGCCAGCCTGCGCACCAGCGTGCTGTCGATGATCTGCTGCACGTCCTCGTCGCGCAGGATCTCGACGAAGCCGCGCAGGATGGTGGCCGTCTCGGCAGCGACGCGCGCGGCATGCTTGGGCTGCGCCATCCACCTGCCCAGCCGCAGCGGGATCTCCGCGGCCTCGACCTTGGCGGACACCACCTCGGGAGCGAGGAAGTTCTGGCCGACGAAGTTGCCGAGGCTCGCCCCCAGCTGGTCCTTCTTGCGCTTGATGATCGCGGTGTGCGGGATCGGCAACCCCAGCGGATGCCGGAACAGGGCCGTCACCGCGAACCAGTCGGCCAGCGCACCGACCATGCCTGCCTCCGACGCGGCCCGAACGTAGCCGACCCACGCCCCCGCGCCCCGCGATTCCTGCCACCTGCACACGAGGTAGACCACGGTGGCGAACACGAGGAAGCCCGTCGCGACAGCCTTCATCTTGCGGAGATCGCGGCGCTTCGCGTCGTCGTCGAAGGCGGAAAGGCTCAATTGGTCCACAGCGCCATTGTGCCCAAGGTCGGCGCGGAGGCGGCCACCCCGCCGCCGGAGCCGCGCCCGCACAGGCGGCGTTGTGCCGGGCGACAAGACCCGAGCACTAAGCTGACAGGAGATCGCGACACGAAACGGATGTGAAGAGAGTCAGTGGCGAACGACGGCGTGAAGGATCCTGAGCAGGTGACCGAGTCGATGACGAAGCTGGACAAGGCGGCAAAGCCCGATGGGCGCAAGCGCCGCTGGCGTGAGCACAAGATCGCACGCCGAGAAGAACTCGTCGACGGAACGATCGCCGCCATCCGCCTGCGTGGACGGGACATCGGCATGGACGAGATCGCATCCGAGATCGGTGTCTCCAAGACGGTGCTGTACCGCTATTTCGCGGACAAGAGCGATCTGACGAACGCGACCATGGCGCGCTACGTGGAAACCACACTCGCCCCGCGGATCTACGAGGCGATCGGCGGAGACCTCGACGACTTCGAGCTCACCCGCGCCACCATCACGGCGTACGTCGAGACGGTGGCGTCGGATCCCGACGTCTACCTGTACATCATGGCCAACGGCTCCGGCCCGGGCCGCGAAACGGTCGCCGACTCGGAACGGATGATCGCGGAGGTGCTCTCCACCGTTCTCGGCGAGCGGCTGCGGCAGATGGAGATGGACTCCGGCGGCGCCGTCCCCTGGGCGTACGGAATCGTCGGCGGTGTGCAGCTGGCGACGCACTGGTGGATCTCCAACCGGTCCATGTCGGTCGAGGATCTGATCAACTACCTGACGATGATGACCTGGGGTGGCGTCACCGGTATCGCCGCCGTCAACGGCTCGCCCGCGCGATTCAATGCGATCCCGCACCCGCTGCGCCCGCCTGCGGCCGAGGCCGACTAGCGCCGAACGATTCTTGTGTAACTATCAGTTACAGGTAAACTCGCCTGTGTGAACGAACACGAGGAAGAAGAGGGCTACCGCGGCCCCGCCGACGTCGTCGTCGGCGACCGTCCCGCCGTGACCGTGCAGGTCCAGTTGGCGGGAAACTTCGAACCCATCAGCGGTCGGTACGTCTGGCACGGCCGCGTCCGCACCCTGACCGACGTCCTCGGCGCCGATGCCGACCTGTCCGCGGGCACCGAGCTGCAGATCACGGGCCCGGATGGCACGGCCACCGCCCGGATCACCGGGATGGACCTCTGGGGAAGCCATCTCGTCGACGGAGTGACGCCCCCGCCGTTCAGCCGGGTGTGAACTCGAAGTCCGCCGGTTCGACCGACCGCGTCCGTCGCCAGTAGCGCACGGTCGAACCCGGCCAGATAGTGCGGTTGACGCCGTGCGAGTCCAGGTACCAGCTCACGCACCCGCCGGTGGACCACACGCCCTTTGCCAGTTTCCGTTGGATGTCGGTGTTGAAGCGGCTCTGCACAGCGGGCCGGACGGCCGCGGAATCGGCGCCGCGCCGGTCGACGAGATCCATCAACTCCAGTGCATAACGAATCTGCGACTCGATCATGAAGACCACCGAATTGTGACCGAGCCCGGTGTTGGGGCCGAAGAGGAAGAACGCGTTGGGGTAACCCGCGACGGTGATACCGAGGTGGGTGCGGATCCCGTGTTCCTCCCATTCGTCGGCGAGGCGCCGGCCCTCGACCCCGGTGAGGTCGACATTGTCGAAGCCGTCGGTGACGTGGAATCCGGTGGCGTAGATGATCGCGTCCACCGCCCGCTCAGCCCCGTCGTCCGCGACGATACTGTGCGGGCGTACCTCGGCGATGCCCTCGGTGATCACGACCGTCTTCGGTGAGATCAACGCCGGGTAGTACACGTCCGACCCCAGGATCCGCTTGCAACCGATGCGATAGGACGGGGTCAGCTTCCGGCGAAGTTCGGGATCGGTGACGGTCCTGTTCAGGTTCTTCCGCGCCGCGCTCTCGATCGGCCGCATCAGACGGGAGTGCCCGTTGAACCCGAGCGCGAGCGATTCGTAAGTCCAGTAGACCGCGGCACGCACCATTCGACGGGCCAGCGGGACCCGGCCCAACAGGCGCCGCGCCTCCGGCGGAATGCCGAAGTTCAGGCCGGGTATCACCCAGGGCGGCGTCCGCTGATACAGCTGCAACTCGGCTACGTCGCCCACGATCTCGGGAACGAACTGGACTGCGCTGGCACCCGTGCCGATCACCGCGACTTCCTTGCCCCGCAGGTCGTAGTCGTGGTTCCACTGCGCCGAGTGGAACGCCGTTCCCTCGAAGGTGTCGGCGCCGGGCAGATCCGGGACGTTCGGGATGTGGAGGGCGCCGATCCCGGACACGACGAACTGGGAGACGTACTCGTCGCCCGACTCGGTGTGGACGTGCCACCGTTGCCGTTCGGCGTCCCAGTGCCCGCCCGTCATCGTGCGGCCGAAATGAATGTTGCGCCGCAGGTCGTACTTGTCGGCCAGGCCGCGCAGATAGTCGAAGATCTCCTCCTGTCCCGACCACATCCGCGTCCAGTCCGGGTTCGGCTCGAACGAGAACGAGTACAGGTGCGAGGGCACGTCACACGCACAACCCGGGTACGTGTTCTCCCGCCAGGTGCCGCCGACCTCCCGCGCCTTCTCCAGCAGGATGAAGTCGTCGCGTCCCCGCTTGCGGAGCTGGATGGCCGTGCCCAGACCCGAAAATCCCGTCCCGATCACCAGGACACGACACCGGTGCACCTCGCCGCCCACGACTCCATGTAACGCTCCTGTGGCACTGTTTGTACATGGCAGACAAGGCACGCGGATTGTGGAAGACGCCGGCGATCGAGGCCCTGCGATCGCGCCCGGGTCAGCGGATCGCCGAACTCGATTGCGGGAGCACACCGGGGTTCGTCGGCGACAAGTCGGACGGGGTCGCGCTGCTCGAGGAACGCGGTGCGGTGCTGTCGTCCCTCCAGGAGAAGCTCTACGCCAACGGACGATCCGGCGACGGCCGGTCGGTGCTCCTCGTGCTGCAGGGCATGGACACCGCGGGTAAAGGCGGGATGGTCCGCCACGTCATCGGGCACGTGGATCCGCAGGGCGTGGATCACGCGTCGTTCGGCGTGCCCACACCCGAGGAGAAGCGCCACCACTTCCTGTGGCGGATCGACAACGCCCTGCCCCGCGGCGGGCAACTCGGCGTGTTCGACCGGTCGCACTACGAGGACGTGCTGGTGGTCCGGGTTCACGATCTCGTGCCCGCCGAAATCTGGAGCGGCCGCTACGACGAGATCAACCATTTCGAGAAGGAACTCGTCGCCGGCGGCACGACGCTGGTGAAGGTCGCGATGTTCGTCTCACTCGACGAACAGAAGTCGCGGCTGCGCGAACGGTTGGAACGCCGGGACAAATACTGGAAGTACAACCCCTCGGACGTCGACGAGCGCAAGCTCTGGCCCGCATACCAGGACGCGTATCAGGCGATGCTCGACGAGACGTCGACCGATTACGCGCCGTGGTACGTGGTTCCGTGCGACCGCAAGTGGTACAGCCGGATCGCGGTCAGCGAGCTGCTGATCGACGCCCTGGAGAAGCTGGACCTCGACTGGCCGCCCGCCACTTTCGACATCGACGCGGAGAAGCGGAGGCTCGCGGACTCCTGAGACCTTCCGGAAATGCCGCCGTCAGAAGAGGTGCGGCGTTTCGTGGTGCAGCCTGTGATCGTGACGCACGGCTCCTCCGTACAGCGCCATCGCTCCGGCCAGCGCGACGACGCACAGAGATCCGGAGATCACCGCCCAGCCGCCCTGCCCCGAGCCTGCGGCGACGAGGAATCCGCCGAGACAGACCACCGACAACAACACGAGAGCGAAGCTGACCCAAGCAGCGAAGAGATTGAGTTTCACGGCACTCACCTCACCTTCGAGAACGTGGTCCCGACGCTACGCCCGACCTGCATCGACGACAAGGCAGGCCGGTTTTCTTCGCGCCGCCCTGGGTAACCGGGAGTCATGAACCTCGAGAGCCTGTTCCGGAAAGCGGAATCCGCCGGGTTCCTCGACGGCGGCAGCCGGTTCCTGCAACAGCGGATCCAAGGGGCGCTCGGTTCGTCCGGCGCGGGTGCGATATTGCGCGGATCCTGGCTCGGGCACCCCGTGCATCCCGTTCTCGTCAGCCTCCCCATCGGTGCGTGGGTCGGCGCGACCGTCTTCGATCTGGCGTTCCGCGATCACGTCGGCGCACGCAGGCTGATCGGCCTGGGACTGCTCGCCACTCCCCCGACGTTGGTGACCGGCTGGGCGGACTGGGCCGAACGCGATACGCGTCAGCGCCGCGTCGGCCTGATCCACGCCGAGGCCAACGCCATCGGCATCACGGCCATGCTCGCGTCCTACCTTCGCCGCAGACACGGAACGGACGCACGCGCTGTCGTCACGAGCACCGCGGGACTACTCGCGATCGGTGTCGGCGGCGCGCTCGGCGGCCATCTGACCTACGCAATGGGCGCAGGAGTCGACGGGGTGCGGGAGGGTCCGGGATCGGACTCTCGCCTCGCCCCGGTGGGATGAAGAATCGAGGAACGTCATGATCGTGCTCGGACTGATCTTGCTCCTGATCGGATGGCTCACCGGCCTCACTTGGCTGTGGACCATCGGCATCATCCTCCTGGTGATCGGCGCGATCTTGTGGATTCTCGGCGCCACTGGTCGTGCGGTCGGCGGTAGGCGGCGTTGGTATTAGAACGCAACACCGGCCTGCCTGTGCCACCTGTCCTGTGACAGAGTGCTAGCCGGTCGGTTTACAAACCCGAAGTTCGGGAATCCCCGTGGCATGACGGCCATTCATCGCGAACCCAGACCTCCCGTGTGCGGCGGGCAACCGATGAGAACGGCAGCCGTCGGCACCTCGAGACGATTGAGGATTTCGATGGTCTCGGCCAACGCCAGTCCTCTCGACGTCTCGGACGGCGCCGATGTCGGGGGGCAGAGCATTCACCTCGCCGAACTGTCGGCAGCCCTCACACGAGAGGGTCACGACGTCACCGTCTACACCCGGGCGGAGAGCGAGGACGCCCCGGCGCGGGTCACGACCCCCGGCGGATACACCGTGGTGCACGTGCCGGTCGGGCCTCCGCGGCGGATGTCCGAGGCCGAGATCCTGCCGCTGATGGGGGCGTTCGGCAGCGTTCTGAAAGCCGAATGGGAAGCCGAACGGCCCGACATCGTCCACGCCCACTACTGGATGTCCGGGATCGCGACGCAACTCGCCGCCCGCACCATGGGCATTCCGGTGGTCCAGACGTTCCATGCGCTGGGGGTGGTCGAGCAGCGGTTCGAGCGCGCGGATTCGTCGAGCACCCACAACCGAATTCACTTGGAACAGTTGATCGCCCGCGGCGCCACCCGGGTGGTGGCGACGTGTACTGACGAGGTCTTCGAACTCTCCCATCTCGGCCTGCCGCGCTCGCGCACGTCCGTGGTTCCGTCCGGCGTCGACGTCGCCGAGTTCACGCCCGACGGGCGCGCCGACGAGAAGGGCAAACGCCATCGACTCGTCATGGTCGGCCGCTTGGCGCCGAGCAAGGGGTTCGACACCGCGATCGAGGCGCTCTCCCACTTCCCCGACACCGAACTCGTCATCGCGGGCGGGCCGGCCGCCGACGACGTCGCCGACGACCCCGAAGCGTCGCGATTACTGACCCTGGCCCGGGAGACGAAGGTGCGCAACCGGGTACGGATCGTCGGGCGCGTGCCGAGGAACGCCATGCCCTCGCTGCTGCGCTCGGCGGATGCCGTCGTGTGCACCCCCTGGTACGAGCCGTTCGGCATGGTTCCGCTGGAGGCGATGGCCTGCGGCACACCGGTGGTGGCGTCCGCCGTCGGTGGTATGCGGGACACGGTGGTCGACGGCATCACCGGGCGCCTCATCTCACCGCGCAACCCGGTCCGCCTGGCCGAAGCCCTGCGACAGATCTTCGACGACGACGCCCTGCGCACGGGATACGGCATGGCGGGCTGCGATCGCGCCCGCGCCCGCTACTCGTGGGACCGGGTCGCCACCGATACCCTCCGCGCCTACGGCCGCTGCGTGTCGGCCCCTCCGCGCACGAGTCGAACCGGCGCCCACTGACGTCGGGCGCCGGTTCGGACGGTCAGGCCGTTCGGCCGTGCCAGGCCCCGAGGGCACTGTCCACGGAAGCGAAGCAGGGGTAGCTCGACTCCTGGCCCGCGGCTCTGAGCAGCCGATATACCGGCCGACCGCAGATCATCGCCCACGTCCGCCCGTCCCGGACGTTCGCCGCGTGGACGGTGTCGAGCACCGACAGCCCCGCGGTTCCGATGAAATCCACCTTCGACATGTCGAGGATGAACTGCCCCTCGGGCGAAATCCGCGTGCACACGTAGTCGCGGAACCCCGGTGCACTGAACAGGTCGATTTCGCCTCGCACCCCTACCAACATCACCCCGGACCCGACTCGCTCGGAAGTGAATTCCGCGCTCGCACAGCGTGTCGGAGCGGAACCGACAGCCGAGAGCGTTACCCTCGGCTTGTACGTGGTACCGAACTCCGTGCCCGAACACGCCATTTCAGGTTCTGGGACCCCTGGACCAACAGACATGGCTCACCCCATCTCGAACATTGAGAGGGGAAGCGGAGCACCTGCAGACAGACCCGACCTCGGACACATGACACCGTCTGCTACGGCAGCGCTTCCCGACATCGGCTGTGTGTTCAACCTCGGTTCGAGACTACTCCCGCCTGTGGTGTGTCACAAGGAAATAACAGATACTCGAGCTCTCATTTGCCCTGGTGAGCGATTACAAACCGTTACGCACGGTTGTCCGCGCCGAAACAGCCGCGACGACACGTTCTGCGACCACGCGCAGTTTGACGTTCTCCCGCTGCGAACGCGTGACGAGGACGTCGAACGCGGTCTCGGCGTCGAGACCCCGCAACGCCATCACGATTCCCTTCGCCTGATCGATGACAGCGCGGGACCGGAGGGCGATACGGAGTTGCTCGATCAGATTCCTCGCCTCGCCGTACCGCCGGGCATTGCGCACCGCGACCGCAGCCGCCTCGACGTACAGCTCCAGCACCGACTCGTCCATGCGATGGAAGGCGTGCGGCAACAGTCCGTACAGATTCAGCGCGGCGGACTGCTCCGCGACGGGCAGGGGTACGGACAGATAGCTGTGGACGCCTGCCGGTTCGGAACTCGCGGCGTACGCCGGCCACCTCTCGTACGCCGCGGCACGGTCGGCCCGCACGGTCTCGCGGGAGCGCACGGCGTCGAGCGCAGGCCCCTCACCGAAGCGGTACTGCAACTCCTCGAGCACCGCGAGCTCGTCCGACGTCGCGGCCACCGTGACGGGACCCGTCGGCCGGAGAACGGTGATCCCGGCCATCGCCGCACCCGGGAACACCTCGACCACCCGACGGCACAGCGTGTGCAGCACCACGTCGGTCTCGTCCACGGGTTCGAGCAACTCGAGCACAGCGTCGAGCGACACGGTGACCGCGTCGGCGTCCGCGGTCTCGACGTCATTCGTCAACGTGTGCAGGTGAATCTCGTCAGGCATCCCACTCGTCTCCCGTGACCACCATGACCCTGCCGAGGGCCTCAGGAACGCTGATCGTGCCGCCAACACTACTCGGGCAAACGTACTGATCGGACTGGTTTGATCGGTCCTGTTCTGCGGTATTCCACCTGCGGTGTCGCCGGATCGCTACCCTGACTTCTCAGCAGCGCGGGCCGACCCACCGCCCGCCGACAGCACGGTACGCCCGACCCGGAGGTCTCATGGCCATCGCCAAGACAATCGAACCCGACCAGGATCACACACATCCCGTCGTCGAACTGCGCGTGCGAGCAACGCCCGATCAGCTCTCCGTACTGCGCGCCCTGGCAGCAACCGTTGCCATTCACGAAGATTTCGACCTCGACTCCATCGCCGACATCAAACTGGCCATGGACGAGATCTGTACCCAGCTGATCGTCCGCGCGACACCGGATGCGGTCTTGGTGTGCCGGCTGCAGTATCTCGACAACACCCTGCGAGTCGACGTATCGAGCACCACCACCTCGGTCGACTCCCTCGGCGAGCGTTCGTTCGCCTGGCACGTGCTCAACGCCCTCACCGATTCGGTCGATCTGAAACAGGAGCCAGACTCCGCCACCGCGGGTTTCGTGACCACCATGGAATTCACCAAGGTGAAGAACGGCCTGAGTCTGTGACGTCCCATACTCACAGTGGGGGGCACACGGCCCGTTGGCCGGACGAGTATCAGGACGTCACAGCACTCTTCGAACAGATGGCAGCCCTCGACGAGGACGATCCCCGGCGCAGCAGACTGCGCGACGCCGTCGTGACGCGCTGTCTCCCGCTCGCCGAGCACATCGCACGCCGCTTCGACGGTCGCGGTGAGGCGCACGACGATCTGGTTCAGGTCGCGCGCCTCGGCCTGGTCAACTCGGTCGACCGGTTCGACGTGGAGCGGGGATCCGACTTCGTGTCCTTCGCGGTCCCCACCATCATGGGCGAGGTGCGACGGCACTTCCGCGACACCGGGTGGGCCGTGCGGGTGCCCCGCCGGATGAAGGAACTGCACCTCGCGCTGAGCCAAGCCGTCGCCGAACTGTCCCAGAGTCTCGGCCACGCTCCCACTGTCAGCGAACTCGCCGAGCACCTGGACCTCGAACAGGAGGAGGTGGCGCAGGGGCTCCTCGCCGGCAACGCGTACCAGACCGTCTCCGTCGACAACACGTCGTCGGACCGGACCGGCGAACTGTCCATGGTGGAGACGCTCGGCGACTACGACGCCGCGATGGACGACGTCGAGAACCACGAAACCCTGCGCCCCCTGCTTCAATCCCTCCCCGAACGGGAGCGGACCGTCCTCATGCTGCGATTCTTCGGCAACATGACACAGACCCAGATCGCCGACCGGGTCGGTATCTCGCAGATGCACGTGTCCCGGTTGCTGGCGAAGACACTGGCATCACTGCGAGATCAACTCGGTGACGCGTAGGTCAGATCGTTGCCGTGTCGATCACGAATCGGTACCGCACGTCGCTGCCGACCACGCGGTCGTAGGCGCCGTCGCGTGCTGCCCCACTCGTGGCGGCCTACACCTCGACATGTTTGCGCGACCGAAAGCCCGTTCGGGGCCACCGCTGAGGCGGTGACCCCGAACACGCCGGAGAAATCAGGCCTCGGATTCTTCCTTCTCGGCCCGCCTGCGGAGTCGCTTCGCCGCCGCCACCATATTGCGCAGCGAAGGCTCGAGCTGCCAGTAGTGACGCGTCTTCAGACCGCCGTCCGGGTTGGCCCACAACCGTTCGAGTGAGACCGACTCGCTCGCCTCCGTGAGCAGTTCGTCCAACTCGTCGATGTCCGGAATCCGGGCCGACCGGCTCTCGTACACACCCGGACCGACACCGTGGGTCAGCGCCCGCTCCTTGATGGCACCGAGCACCCACGTGATGGAGCGCGTCGCCACGATCGCCGTCACGTCCGCGTCGAGCCGTTCGATGGCGTCGACCACCGACGCCCGGCTCGTGTACGTGATATGCGTGTGGATCTGCGTCTCCGGCTTCGCCCCGCCCGTCGCGAGACGAAATGCGTCGACCGCCCACTCGAGATACGCCTCGCGGCCGTTCTCGCGCAACGGCAGCAGTTCCCGGATCGCCGGCTCGTCGACCTGGATGATCGCGATGCCCGCCGCCTCGAGGTCGGCGATCTCGTCGCGGATCACCAGCGCCAACTGGTCGGCCGTCTCGTACAGCGGCTGATCCTGGCGGACGAACGACCGCGCGATCATCGTCACCGGACCCGTGAGCATGCCCTTGACCGGCTTGTCCGTCAGCGACTGCGCGTACGAGATCCACTCGACGGTCATCGGCTTCGGCCGCGACACGTCCCCGTAGAGGATCGGCGGACGTGTACACCGCGAGCCGTAAGCCTGCACCCACCCGTTGTGGGTGAAGGCATACCCCTCGAGAAGCTCCGCGAAGTACTGCACCATGTCGTTGCGCTCGTGCTCACCGTGCACGAAGACGTCGAGCCCGATGTCTTCCTGCAACCGGATCGTGCTTTCGATCTCGGCCTGGATCCGCTTGTAGTATTCCTCCCACTCGAGGCGTCCCTCACCCAGCTCGTACCGCGCCTGCCGGATCGCGTCCGTCTGCGGGAACGAGCCCAGCGTCGTCGCCGGAACCAGCGGCAGGTTCAGTCGCTCCTGCTGGGCGACCCGCCGCTCCTCGTACGGAACCCGGAAGCGGTCGCCCGGCTTGATCGCGTTGACCCGTGCCCGCACCGCGTGCTTGAGCTTGAAGTGCACCGACGTGGGACGCTTGCGCCACTTGTCGGACGGCCCCTCGGTGAGCGCCTTGGCCAGCGAGACCACCTCGCCGACCTTCTGCTTCGCGAACGCGAGCCGGTCTGCGACATCACCCGGGATGTCGTACTCGGACAGCACGTCGTACGGAACGTGCAGCAACGACGTCGACGTCGAGACCACGAGATCCGGCACGACGTCCTTCAGCGTGTTCAGGTACGTCAGCGTGTTGTACCGGTCGACGCGCCACACGTTGCGGCCGTCGACCACACCGGCGTAGATGCGCTTGCGCTTCATGCCCGGGATCTTCGCCAGCTCGTCGGCGCTCAGCCGGTGACTGACGAGATCGAGGCCCAGAGCCTCCACCTTGGTGGAGGCGAGGATGGCGAGCGCCTCCCCGAGATGCCCGTACGGACCGGTGACGAGGATGCGGGGCCGCAGCGGTGCGTGCGACAGCTTCTCGTACGCCTTGGCCAGCGCTGCCAGTTCTTCCGCTGTGCGGTCCTCGGTGAACGACGGCTCGTCCAGCTGGACGCATGTGGCGCCGGCCTTCGCGAGCTGCTCGAACAGCCGCTCGTACTCCGGCAGCACCTTGTCCAGCAGGTCGAGGGTCGAGAAACCGTGCCGCTTCGACGTCGGACCGACCTTCGACAGCATCAGCAGCGACACGGGCCCCAGCACGACCGGACGCAGTTCGATCCCGCGGGCCTTCGCCCGCTCGAACTCGTCCATCACGGTCTCGGACCGCAGCGAGAACTCGGTGTTCTCGTCCAGTTCGGGCTGACGGTAGTGGTAGTTGGTGCCGAAGAACCGCACCAGCTCGAGCGGCGGGAAGTCCGGCCGGCCACGCGCCAGCGTGAAGTAGAAGTCCAGCGGATCGAGCTGACTCTCGAGCGGCTTGAACCGCTCGGGCACGGCACCGAACAGCAGCGCGTTGTCGAGTACGTGGTCGTAGTAGGAGAACGTGTTGCCCGGGACCTGGGTCAGACCGGTCGCGGCGAGCTCACTCCACGTCTCCTCCTGAAGGTCCCGGGCGACGGCGACGAGTTCTTCCTTCGTGCTCGTGCCGTGCCAGTAGGACTCGAGGGCACGCTTGAGTTCGCGGCGAGGTCCGATGCGGGGATACCCCAGGATGCTGGATCCGTATGCTGCGGTGCTGGACATGCGGTCGACCTTTCTGGGCTCAGTCCAGTGGCTGAGAATGCCTCTGGGCTCGATGCACCTGTGCGCCTCTCACAACCGCCAGTGGTCGTGAAAGGCGCACAGGCGTAGTCGCCTACCTACCTACTAGCTGGCCTTCTTGCTGGCACGACCGTTGTCGCCGTACTCGTAGAAGCCCGCACCGGACTTCTTGCCGACCAACCCGGCCTCGACCATGCGAAGCAGCAGCGGCGGCGCCGAGTACAGGGGCTCCTTGAACTCTTCGTACATCGAGTCGGCGATGGACTTGACCGTGTCCAGGCCCACCAGGTCGGTCAGCGCGAGCGGACCCATCGGGTGTGCGAGGCCGAGAACCGTTGCCTTGTCGATGTCTTCCTTGGTGGCGAACCCGGACTCCACCATGCGGATCGCGGAGAGCAGGTAGGGCACCAGAAGGGCGTTGACGACGAACCCGGAACGGTCCGCGGAACGGACGACCTGCTTGCCCAGCACATCGCTGGCGAAGGCCTCAGCCCGCTCGGACACCGATTTGCTCGTCTTGAGCGTGGTCACCAGCTCGACGAGGGGAAGCACCGGAACGGGGTTGAAGAAGTGCATCCCGATGACCCGTTCCGGGGACTTCGTGGCGATGCCCAGCTTCATGATCGGGATCGACGACGTGTTGGACGCCAGTACGGCGTTCGGATCCGTCACGACCTGGTCGAGTTCGGTGAAGATCTCGCTCTTCACCTTCTCGTCCTCGACGACGGCCTCCACGACGAGCTGCCGGTCCGCGAAATCACCGAGATCGGAGGTGAACCGCAGCCGCCAGGCGGCCTGCTCACGTTCCCGCTCGGTGATCTTGCCGCTGCTCACTCCGCGGTCGAGCGAACGGAGGATGCGCGAACGCCCCGCCGCCGCAAGCTCGCGGGTTTGCTCGAACACCAGAACGTCGACGTGCGCGCGAGCACACACCTCAGCGATTCCGGCACCCATGATCCCGGCGCCGATCACGCCGACGCGCTGAATCTTTTCGCTGGTCACGTCAGCTCCTTTTTCGTCTAGTGGAGTCGTCGCCCGGGGAGGGGCCCGGTTACAGGCCCCTCCCCGGGGTCGGGTTGATCAGGTGAAACCGTGATCGGTCGAAGCCTTGGAGGACAAGGCTCAGTGGAACTGACCCTCTTCGGTGGATCCCTTCAGAGCAGCCGTCGAGGTGTTGGGGTCGACCGTGGTGGCGATGCTGTCGAAGTAGCCGGCACCGACCTCACGCTGGTGCTTGATGGCGGTGAAGCCACGCTCCTCGGCGGCCTTGAACTCGCGCTCCTGCAGGTCGACGAAGGCGGTCATGCCCTCGCGGGCGTAGCCGTGGGCCAAGTCGAACATGCCGTAGTTGAGCGAGTGGAAGCCGGCCAGGGTGATGAACTGGAACTTGAAGCCCATCGCGCCGAGCTCCTTCTGGAACTTCGCGATGGTCGAGTCGTCCAGGTGCGCCTTCCAGTTGAAGGACGGCGAGCAGTTGTAGGCGAGCAGCTGGTCCGGGAACTCGCTTCGAACGGACTCGGCGAACTTCTTGGCGACCTCGAGGTCCGGCACGCCGGTCTCCATCCAGATGAGGTCGGCGTACGGGGCGTAGGCCTTGGCGCGAGCGATGCAGGGCTCGATGCCGTTCTTGACACCGAAGAAGCCCTCGGCGGTGCGGGTGCCGTCCAGGAACTGCTGGTCGCGCTCGTCGACGTCGGACGTGATGAGGGTCGCGGCCTCGGCATCGGTGCGGGCGATGACCACGGTGGGAACGTCCGCGACGTCGGCCGCGAGGCGAGCCGAGGTCAGGGTGCGGATGTGCTGCTGCGTGGGGATGAGGACCTTGCCACCGAGGTGGCCGCACTTCTTCTCCGACGCGAGCTGGTCTTCCCAGTGCGAACCGGCGACGCCGGCCGCGATCATGGCCTTCTGCAGCTCGTAGACGTTGAGCGCGCCACCGAAGCCTGCTTCGCCGTCGGCGACGATCGGGGCGAGCCAGTTGTCGACGGAGGTGTCGCCCTCGACCTTGGCGATCTCGTCGGCGCGCAGCAGGGCGTTGTTGATGCGGCGCACGACCTGCGGGACCGAGTTGGCCGGGTAGAGGCTCTGGTCGGGGTAGGTGTGTCCGGACAGGTTCGCGTCACCGGCGACCTGCCAGCCGGACAGGTAGATGGCCTTGAGGCCTGCACGGACCTGCTGAACGGCCTGGTTACCGGTCAGCGCGCCCAGCGAGTTGATGTAGTCCTCGTTGTTCACGAGGTCCCAGAGGATCTCGGAACCACGGCGTGCGAGGGTCTGCTCTTCGACAACGGTGCCCTGGAGCTTGGCGACCTGCTCCGCCGTGTAGTTGCGGGTTACTCCCTTCCAGCGCGGGTTGGTGTCCCAATCCTGCTGGATTCCAGCTGCGGTCTTCGGGGTGCCGGTGGTCGACATCAAGACTCCACTCTCTTCGATCTGCTGGTCCGGTACGGATGTACTGCTTCACATCCTTGCCAGGCCCTTCGTATGTACTTACCCAGAGTGACACAAGCAAAAAGTGCCGTCTACCTGTTGCTACTGCCAATCTTGGCTAGCTTTTCACAGCACCTTGCAAAGACTGTTAAGAAAGTTCGGCGCCATACCTGCCCGATCGGAGAGGAAAAATACTCGCCAGTAGCAAAAAGCCGCAGGTGGTGAACCAAATGCACGCAACTCGTCGTACACAGACAGTTCCGCCCCTGCGCCCCTCGCCTTCCCGCCGCCGCACACCCCTCGACGCGCCCGTTGTGACTGCAATCACCAATAAGGTCGGTTACCGTGACCTCGAATGGTCTCCTCCGGCGAAGGGCACCAGATGCCGCTGTACGAATTCCGATGCGCCGCCGACTGCGGCCCGTTCGAGCGGTCGTTCCCCATGGCCGACGCACCCGGCACCACCCGCTGCCCCCGATGCGACCGCGACGCCGTCCGGCGCGTGTCCTCGCCGCGGCTCGGACACGGGTCGTCGTCCGCGATGAACCTCCTCGACAGCACGAAGAGGTCGGCTCACGAACCGGACGTCGTCACCGGTCCGCCGCCCCGGACCACGGCCGGGCGTTCACCCGTCACGAACAACCCGCTGCACCGCCGACTTCCTCGTCCCTGACCGGTCACCGAAGGAGCGCACATGCCCGAACTGCTGTTTCCGCTCGATTCCTCGAAGAAGTTCACCGATCAGGCGATCGTCGGCCACAACCGCTGGCACCCCGACATCCCGGCCGCGGTCACGGTGAAACCGGGCGACTCCTTCCGCGTCCACTGCCGCGAATGGTTCGACGGCGCCATCCACAACGACGACTCCGCCGACGACATCCTGAACGCGCCCCTCACCACGGTCCACACATTGTCCGGGCCGTTCGCCGTGGAGGGCGCGAAGCCCGGCGACCTGCTGATCGTCGACATCCTGGACGTCGGACCGATCCCCCAGGAGGATTCCGGCCCGCTGGCAGGCCAGGGATGGGGGTACACCGGGATCTTCTCCCGCCACAACGGCGGCGGATTCCTCACCGAGCAGTTCCCCGACGCCTACAAGGCCGTCTGGGATTTTTCCGGTCAGACCGCCACGTCGCGGCACGTCCCGCACGTCTCGTTCACCGGCATCGTCCACCCCGGACTGATGGGCACCGCGCCGTCGGCCGCCCTCCTGTCGAAGTGGAACGCGAGGGAGGGCGCGCTCATCGCCACCGACCCGGGCCGGGTTCCCCCACTCGCCCTGCCGCCCGAACCGCAGGACGCCGTCCTCGGGTCCCTGTCGGGCGCCGACTTCGACCGCGTCGCCGGCGAGGCCGCCCGCACCGCGCCCCCACGCGAGAACGGCGGCAACCAGGACATCAAGAACCTCACCAAGGGCAGCCGCGTCTTCTACCCGGTGTTCGTCGACGGCGCGAACCTGTCCGTCGGCGATCTGCACTTCTCCCAGGGCGACGGCGAGATCACGTTCTGCGGCGCCATCGAGATGGGTGGCTTCATCGACCTGCGCGTCGACATCATCAAGGGCGGCATGGACACGTACGGCGTGTCCGAGAACGCGATCTTCATGCCCGGCAACACCGACCCGCAGTACTCGGAGTGGCTCGCGTTCTCCGGAACGTCCGTCACCCTCGACGGGGAACAGAAGTACCTCGACTCGCACCTGTCGTATCAGCGGGCCTGTCTCCACGCGATCGACTACCTCACCAAGTTCGGGTACAGCCCCGAGCAGGCCTACCTCCTCCTCGGCGCCGCACCGATCGAGGGCCGGCTGTCGGGGGTGGTGGACATCCCGAACTCCTGCTCGACGGTGTACCTGCCGACGGCGATGTTCGACTTCCCCGTCGCACCGTCCGCGTCGGGTCCGTTCCAGATCGACCCGGGTGTCGGCGCGCCGCGCTCGGAGAACAAGGCCTGAGCGCGGGCGAATGATGTACCTTTCAGCACCTCCAGTGCGCCCAGAGGTACATTCACCCCGCGTCACCGTGTCCCGACCCGCGCGAGTAAATCTTGCGAAGGTTCCGTTCGCAGATCTGACCTGCGCCGGTACCATTGCCGTATGTCCAAGACCTTCGTCGGCACCCGGTTGCGTCAGCTCCGAACCGAGCGTGGACTGAGCCAGGCGGCGCTGGCGAAGACGCTGGAGATCTCCGCCAGCTACCTCAACCAGATCGAGCACGACGTGCGGCCGCTGACGGTGCCGGTGCTGCTGCGGATCAGCGAGGTGTTCGGCGTCGACACCACGTTCTTCTCATCCCAGGACGACACTCGCCTGATCGCGGAGATGCGCGAGGTGGCGCTGGACCAGGAGATGGGCATCGACGCGGACGCCCAGGAGATCGCCGAGATGGTGGCGTCGCATCCGGGCCTGGCGAAGGCGATGGTCAACATGCACCGCCGCTTCCGTAACACCACCGCGCAGCTGGCTCTCGCCACGGAGGACCGCTACAGCGACGGCAGTGGTAGCGGCTCGATCACGATGCCGCACGAAGAGGTCCGCGACTACTTCTATCAGCGGCAGAACTATCTGCACGAACTGGACACGGCGGCGGAGGAACTGACCGCGCGCATGCGATTCCACCGCGGCGACGTCGGCGGTGAGATCGCCCGCAGGTTGCAGACCGTGCACGACGTGCAGATCGTCAAGCGCATCGACCTGGGCGAGAACGTCCTGCACCGGTACGACCCCGAATCCCGGCTGCTGGAGATCTCGCCGCACCTGTCGGGCGGCCAGCAGGTGTTCAAGTTCGCGACCGAGCTGGCGTTCCTCGAATACGGCGACCTGCTCGACAAGCTGGTGGCCGAGGGCGGCTTCACGAGCGACGAGTCCGTGGCGCTCGCCCGGCTCGGGCTGGCCAACTACTTCGCTGCGGCCACGGTGCTGCCGTACGGCCAGTTCCACGACGTGGCCGAGGACTTCCGGTACGACATCGAGCGGTTGTCCGCGTTCTACTCGGTGAGCTACGAGACGATCTGCCACCGCCTCTCGACGCTGCAGCGTCCGAAGTTGCGCGGCGTTCCGTTCATGTTCGTCCGCGTCGACCGGGCCGGGAACATGTCGAAGCGGCAGTCCGCCACCGGGTTCCACTTCTCCACCAGCGGTGGCACGTGCCCGCTGTGGAACGTGTACGAGACGTTCGCGTACCCCGGCAAGATCATGAACCAGATCGCGCAGATGCCGGACGGCCGCCGGTATCTGTGGATCGCCCGGACCGTCGAACGTCGCGCCCAGCGCTACGGCCAGCCGGCCAAGATCTTCGCGATCGGGCTCGGCTGCGAGATCCGGCACGCCCACCGGCTCGTCTACGGCGACGGTCTCGACCTCGACGATTCCAACCCGGGCACCCCGATCGGCGCCGGTTGCCGGGTGTGCGAGCGCGTCAACTGCCCGCAGCGCGCGTTCCCGCCGCTCGGCAAGCAACTCGACATCAGTGAGCACCAGAGTTCGGTCTCCCCGTACCTGATCCGCTGACTCGCCTTGTGTCACATCGGTTCAATCCGACTGAACCGGTGTCACATTGGCCGCAGCGGCAGCAGCCTCCGGCCCCGCCGGGAGCGCTGTGAGCGGTTGTTCACGTAACCGTAATTCGCGTCACGAACACGTCACCGACAGACATTCAGGCGCAACAACGGCCGCTTAATGTTCGCCCCACGAATACACCTCTGTATACGTGGGGCGGATACATGTCCCGGGTTGCGGAGGTCCCCAAGTCCTCCGACGGAAAGGCCCGTACATGCGCACCTTCTCCAAGCGCGCCCTCGCTGCACCGACCGCGCTCGCCGCCATCGGGCTCGTGCTGACCGGTTGTGGCAGCAAGGCGTCCGACACGGCCGGCGAGTCCATCGCGGCGTCCTGTGTGGACACCTCCGGAGACACGATCAAGGTCGGGTCGCTGAACTCGCTGTCCGGCACGATGGCCATCAGCGAGGTGACCGTCCGGGATTCGATCGCGCTCGCGGTCGACGAGATCAACAACTCGGGCGGCGTGCTCGGCAAGAAGATCCAGATCGTCGCGGAGGACGGGGCCTCGGAGCCCACCGTGTTCGCCGAGAAGGCGGAGAAGCTGATCAGCAGTGACTGCGTCGCAGCCGTGTTCGGCGGTTGGACGTCGTCGAGCCGCAAGGCGATGCTGCCCGTGTTCGAGGACAACAACTCGCTGCTCTACTACCCCGTGCAGTACGAGGGCCTCGAGGATTCGAAGAACATCTTCTACACCGGGGCCACCACCAACCAGCAGATCGTGCCCGCACTCGACTACCTGAAGGAGAAGGGCGTCAAGTCGCTGTACCTGGTGGGCAGCGACTACGTGTTCCCGCAGACCGCCAACCGCATCATCAAGGCGTACGCGGAGGCCAACGGCATCGAGATCAAGGGTGAGGACTACACCCCGCTCGGCTCCACCGACTTCTCGACCATCGTCAACAAGGTCCGCTCCGCCGATGCGGACGCCGTCTTCAACACCCTCAATGGCGACTCCAACGTCGCGTTCTTCCGCGAGTACGCGAACGTCGGCCTGAAGCCCGCCGACATGCCCGTCGTGTCCGTGTCGATCGCCGAGGAGGAGGTCGGCGGTATCGGCGTCCAGAACATCGAGGGCCAGCTGACCGCCTGGAACTACTACCAGACCATCGACACGCCGGAGAACAAGAAGTTCGTCGACGCGTACAAGGCCCGGTACGGCGCGAACAAGCCGACGTCCGACCCGATGGAAGCCGCCTACACGTCCGTGTACCTGTGGAAGAACACCGTCGAGAAGGCGAACTCCTTCGCCACCAAGGACATCCAGGACAACGCGGACGGCGTCACGTTCGCCGCACCGGAGGGACTGGTCACCATCGACGGGTCCAACCACCACATCACCAAGACCGCGCGCATCGGTGAGATCCGGAACGACGGCCTGATCTACACGGTCTGGGATTCGGGCACCCCGATCCAGCCGGACCCGTACCTGAAGTCCTACCCGTGGGCCGAGTCGCTGGGTAGCTAGAACACGGTCCGACGAGCACGAGGGAAGAGAGAGGACATACATCGATGGATGTAGTGATCGGACAGCTGTTCACCGGGTTGAGTATCGGATCGATTCTGTTGCTCGCGGCGCTGGGGCTGTCGTTGACGTTCGGCCAGATGGGCGTCATCAACATGGCCCACGGCGAATTCATCATGGCCGGCTCGTACACGGCGTACGTGGTGCAGCAGGTGGTATCGAGCGCCACCGGTTCTCTGTTCATCTCTCTGCTCGTCGGTTTCGTGGTCGGTGGCGCGATGGGCGTCCTCCTCGAGGTCACCCTCGTCAAGCGGATGTACCACCGGCCGCTGGACACGCTGCTGGTGACGTTCGGGGTGGGGTTGATCCTGCAGCAGCTGGCACGGGACGTCTTCGGTGCGCCCGCCGTCAACGTCGCCGCACCGGAGTGGCTCTCCGGTGGTGTGGAGATCCTGGGCGCGGTGGTGCCGAAGACGCGCCTGTTCATCCTGGTGCTGGCCGTCGTGGCCGTCGTCGCGCTGTCGCTGGCGATGCAGAAGTCCCCGATGGGACGCCGCATCCGCGCCGTCGTGCAGAACCGCGACCTCGCGGAGACGAGCGGGATCTCCAGTCGCCGAACCGATGTGACGACGTTCTTCATCGGTTCCGGTCTGGCGGGTGTCGCCGGTGTGGCGCTCACCCTGATCGGCTCGACGAGTCCGACCATCGGGCAGAGCTACCTCATCGACGCGTTCCTGGTGGTCGTGGTCGGCGGCCTGGGTCAGATGAAGGGCGCGGTGATCGCCGCGTTCGCACTCGGCATCCTCAATTCGTTCGTCGAGTACTCGACCACGGCGTCGATCGCCAAGGTCATCGTGTTCGTGGTCATCGTGGTGTTCCTCCAGGTTCGGCCGCAGGGCCTGTTCGCCGTCAAGACGAGGAGTCTCGTATGAGCATCCTGACGAGTGGCCGCTACCGCGCGTGGGCGGGATTCGCACTGGCCGCGCTGCTTCTGTTCGTCGTCGCCCCCGCGGTTCTCAGCGACTTCCGGCTGAGTCTGCTCGGCAAGTTCCTGTGCTTCGCGATCGTCGCGGTCGGTATCGGCCTGGCGTGGGGCCGCGGCGGCATGCTCACCCTCGGCCAGGGTGTCTTCTTCGGGCTGGGTGCCTACATGATGGCGATGCATCTGAAGATCGCCGACGCCGAACTCCGCGGAGACACGGTGCCCGACTTCATGCAGATCGCGGGCATCCGGGAGCTGCCGGGCTACTGGGTGCCGTTCACGTCGCCGATCGTGACGATCCTGGGAATCCTGCTGATCCCGGCGCTGGTGGCGTTCGTCCTCGGGCTCGGGGTGTTCAAGCGCCGCGTCAAGGGCGCCTACTTCGCGATCCTCAGCCAGGCGCTCGCCGCCGCATTCGCCATCCTGCTGGTCGGCCAGCAGAGCACCGGAGGAAGCAACGGCCTCAACCGGTTCCGCACGTTCTTCGGTTTCAACCTGAACGATCCGGCCAACAAGCAGATGCTGTTCTTCATCGCCGCCGGCGTGCTGCTGGCCGTGGTCGCGATCACCCGGCAGCTGATGAACAGCCGTTACGGCGAACTGCTCGTCGCCGTCCGGGATCAGGAGGAGCGCGTCCGCTTCCTCGGGTACGACCCGGCGAACATCAAACTCGTCGCCTACGTGACGGCCGCGTTCTTCGCGGGCCTCGCCGGCGCGCTGTTCGTTCCGATCGTCGGCATCATCTCCCCCGCCGATGTCGGGATCGTCCCGTCGATCGCGTTCCTGATCGGGGTGGCCATCGGCGGACGTTCCACGCTCCTCGGCCCGGTCCTCGGCGCCATCGGGGTGGCGTGGGCGCAGAGCGCGTTCTCGGAGTCGTTCCCGTCCGGCTGGACGTACGCGCAGGGTCTGCTGTTCATCGTGGTCGTCGGCTTCTTCCCGGCCGGTGTCGCGGGGCTGTTCGCGCTGCTGAAGCGGAAGAAGAAGGCCTCCTCCGACGAACCTGCCCCGCCCGGACCGGAAGACGAGACCGAGCCGACGGAACGAATGGAGATGGCCCGATGACGATTCCTGCCACGGCCAAGGAGCCGGTGCTCGGCGGCAACGCCGGAATGTCCAGCGAGTACCTCGAGGTCCGGGACCTTCGGGTCAGCTTCGACGGCTTCAAGGCGGTCGACGGCGTCGACCTCACCCTGATGCAGGGCGACCTGCGGTTCCTCATCGGTCCCAACGGCGCCGGCAAGACCACTCTCGTCGATGCCATCACCGGGCTCGTCCCCGCGACGGGATCGGTCACGAAGTCCGGTGTCGAGTTGATCGGCAAGAAGGTGCACCGCATCGCCCGGCTCGGTGTGGGCCGCACGTTCCAGACCGCGAGCGTGTTCGAGGAGCTGACGGTTCTCCAGAACCTCGACATCGCGGCGGGCGCGGGCCGGTCGGCGCTCACACTGCTGCGCCGACGCAAGACGGTGCTCCCTGCCATCGAGGAGGCGCTCGACGTCACGGGTCTCGGCAAGCTGCGCGACACCCCGGCCGGAATCCTCGCGCACGGACAGAAGCAGTGGCTGGAGATCGGAATGCTGCTGGTGCAGAACTGTTCCGTCCTGCTGCTGGACGAGCCGGTGGCCGGCATGAGCCACGAGGAACGCGACGAGACGGGAAACCTGCTGCGCCGAATCGGCGGTGAGCGGACCGTCGTGGTGGTCGAGCACGACATGGACTTCATGCGCGCGTTCGCGACGTCGGTGACCGTGCTGCACGCCGGGAAGGTGCTGAGCGAGGGAACCGTGGAGCAGGTGCAGGCCGATCCACGGGTGCAGGAGGTGTACCTCGGGACCGCCGCGGCCGGTGCCGCCCCCGAACTGCAGCCCGAGGTTTCGAAGGAGGACAGTGATGCTCGAGCTTGAGAACATCCGGGCCGGGTACGGCCGAACCGAAGTGATCCACGGAGTCTCGCTGACGGTCCCGTCGGACGGTGTGGCCGCGGTGATGGGACACAACGGAGCGGGCAAGACGACGCTTCTGCGGGCGGCGGTCGGACTGATCAAGGTCGATTCCGGGCGGGTGCTGTTCGACGGCGAGGACGTCACGGCGTTGCGGCCGAGCGCCCGGGTGGCGCGCGGCCTCGCCTACGTGCCGCAGGGCCAGCAGTCGTTCGGTCAGCTGACCACCGCGGAGAACCTTCAGGTGGTGGCCGACGGCCGCAAGCGCGGAAAGGAACTCGTCGGCGAGGTGCTGGATCTGTTCCCGGCTCTACGCGGCCTGCTCGACCGGCGTGCCGGTCTCCTCTCCGGTGGGCAGCGTCAGCAACTTGCCATCGCGCGGGCCCTGATCACGGAACCGAAGATGCTGATCCTCGACGAACCGACGGAAGGCATTCAGCCGTCCGTCGTGGCCGAGATCGAGCGCACCATCATGGAACTCACCCGCCGCGGCGGACTCGGAGTCCTGTTGGTGGAACAGCACATCGGGTTCGCTCTCGAATCCGCCGAGAGCTACTACGTCCTCGAGTCGGGGCGGGTCACGTCCTCCGGCGCCGGTGGCGCCGCACCCGGTTCCGACGTCCGTACCGCGGTCTCCGACGTCCGCGCGGCGATGGCGATCTGATGGCACGCCGAGAACCGGCCGGCTCCCTCAGCGATCACGTGTATCTGTCGCTGCGCACCGACCTGATGAGCGGCCGGATCCCACCGGGACAGCGTCTCGGCGAGGAGCGTCTCGCCGACACCTACGGGGTGTCGCGGACGCCGGTGCGGGAGGCCCTGGCCCGGCTCCTCGCCGACGGACTCGTCCAGCGCGACGTGGGCGGGTTGTTTCCGTACCGCCCCCGCATCGACGAGCTGGCCGGACTGTACGAACTGCGCATCACGCTCGAGCTCCAGGGAATCGCCCGGGTCCGCGCCGACGAGTCGCTGTCGCACGACCCGGACGTTCTCGGACCCGAGCTCGACCGGTGGTACGCGTTGCGGAAGGAGAACCCCGAGCCGGACGCCGGGTTCGTGGCGCTCGACGAGCAGTTCCACACCGTTCTGCTGCGGTCGGCGGGCAACCGGGCGCTGTCCGATGCGCTCGTCAACGTGAACGCGAAGGTGCGGCCGGTCCGGATGTTCGACTACCTCACCCCCGACCGCATGAGCGCGACCGTCGATGAACACATCTCGGTGGCCGAGCTCGCCCTCGACGGCAAGCTGGATTCCGCGTACGACACGCTGCTCGCGCACATCAGCGAGTCGCGTGAGGTGGTCATCGAGCGTGCTGAGCAGGCACTTTCCCTCGCACGCATGGCGTGGGCGATCCGCGATTGAGACAGTTGTCCAACTCGGTTGGACATTTTTCCCACCAATGAACCGAGCGGGTGCTAGCGTCTTGCTACCGCTCGGTAACACAGGTTGGGAACTCGCTTCATGTCACGCACTCTCGAAGAGAATCTGGTCGGACGCCGCGTCCTGATCACCGGCGCAGCCCGGGGTATCGGCGCCGGACTCGCCAGACGACTTCACGAGCGGGGCGCCCGTGTCGGGCTGCTCGGCCTCGAACCCGAACTCCTCGAACAGACGGCCACCACGTGCGGCCGGGCGCCGTGGCGTCGCTGCGACACCCGCGACCGGCGAGCCGTCGAGGACTCGTTCGACTACCTCACCGACCGGCTCGGCGGCCTCGATGTCGTCGTCGCCAACGCGGGCGTGACGCCCCCGGCGCACATCGTCGAGGGTGATCCGGAGGTGATGCGGTATGCCATCGAGGTGAACGTGATGGGGACGTACCACACGCTGCGGGCCGCGGGACCGTACATCGGGCACCGCAACGGGTACGCGCTCGTCGTGGCGTCGTCGACGACGTTCAGCCCCCTGCGTGGTGTCCACGGCGCCACGAGAGGCGGTGCCGAGGAACTCGGCGAGGCCCTGCGGGACGAGATGAAATCGCTGGGGACCCGGGTCGGCATCGCCCGGCTCGGCGAGATCGACACGGACCGCACCCTGATCGATTTCGACGGCGTCGCGGTTCCCCCACCCCGCGGCAGCGCACTGACCCGGACCTCCTCGATCACGGTGGCGGTCGACGCACTCGAGCGGGCAATCGCGGGACGGAAGAATCGGATATACGCACCTTCCCGGGTACCCGGGAAGGATTCTGTGCGTATGCTCGCACTTCGGGCCACGGAGATGACCCGTTCAATCGAACTACGCGCGCACGCAGCCGTTCCCACGAGGGGACGAGTAGAAGGAGAGGGGGCGGCGTGACCGCACGCATTCCACCCGGACGTCTGAAGGAACTCGGCCCCGTCAACTGGGTGTTGTGGCGAATCCTCTCCCGTGTCGCCGGTGTGCCGGACGCTCATCTGTTCAGCACGGTGGGCCGCACGGGCGGCCTCTTCCGTGCGTGGCTGCAGTACTCCGGCAAGCTGATGCCGGGCGGGCAGATCTCCCGGTACGAGACCGAATTGATCATCCTTCGCGTGGCGCACCTGCGGAAGTGCGCCTACGAGATGGATCACCACGTGCGCCTCGGACGCCGGGCGGGCGTCACCCCGGCGCTCCTCGAACAGGTGCTGGAAGGTCCCACCGCGGAAGGCTGGGACGCGCGCCGTCGCGCCATCCTCACCGCCGTCGACCAACTCGCCACCACCGACAACCTGGACGATGCCGCGTGGTCGGCGCTGAGCACCCACTTCGACGACCGCCGGATGATCGAATTCTGCTTTCTGGTGACCCAGTACGACGCCCTGGCCACCACCATCGGGACTCTGAGGATCGAACGCGACTATTCGTAGGTTCCGCATCGCGTAGAGAAGAGGAACGGCCGCATGACATCCGCTACCGAAGAAGTCCGTTCCGAGAAGGGACTGGCGCGGGTCGCGCAGTCGCTGGCCGGCTGGACGGAAAAATGGTTTCCGGACGCCTACGTCTTCGCGCTCGTCGGCGTCTTCGTCGTCTCGGTGGCCGCATTGGCCAACGGTTCGTCTCCGCAGACGGTCGTGGACGCGTTCGGTGACGGTTTCTGGGATCTGACGGCGTTCACCCTGCAGATGGCGATGGTGGTGCTGACCGGGTACGTCGTCGCCACCTCCCCGCCGGTCGCCCGGCTGATCGATCGTCTGGCCATGGTGCCTCAGTCGGGGCGCACCGCAGTCAGTTTCGTCGCATTGCTGTCCATGTCGGTCTCCTTCCTGAACTGGGGGCTCAGTCTGGTGTTCGGCGGGCTGCTCGCCCGGGCGATCGCCCGCCGATCCGACCTGAGAGTGGATTACCGCGCACTCGGCGCGGCGGCCTTCATGGGTCTGGGCGCCGTGTGGGCGCTCGGCATGTCCTCGTCCGCCGCGCAACTGCAGGCCACCGCCGCGTCCCTGCCGCCCGCGCTGCTGGAGATCACCGGCGTCCTCGACTTCGGGACCACGATCTTCACCTGGCAGTCGCTGCTGATGTGCGTCATCATCATCGCCCTGACCGTGGGCATCGCCCACTTCTCCGCGCCGAGGGGTGCGGCCGTCACCACCGCCGAGGATCTGGACGTCGACCTCGACGACCGGCCGAAGGAGGTGGCACCCCGATCGCGACCGGGAGAGTGGCTCGAATACAGCCGGATCCTGCCGGCGCTGGCCGGTCTGATGACGTTGGGGTGGCTGATCTCCCAGCTGGTGACCAAACCCGTGCTCACCGTCGTCAGCAGCCTGAACGCCTATCTGCTGGTCTTCCTCATGCTGGGGCTGGTGCTGCACGGGACGCCGCGCAAGTTCCTGCAAGCCGTCGCGCTGGCCGTCCCCGCCACCGCAGGCATCCTGGTCCAGTTCCCGCTGTACGCCGCGATGGCCGCGATCCTGACGAAGGCCGAGGGCAGAAACGGCCTCACCATCTCCGAGCACCTGGCCGATTTCTTTACGAACATCGGCAGCGGCGGCGGCTTCACCGTCGTCATCGCCCTCTACACGGTCGTGCTGGGCCTCTTCGTGCCGTCCGGAGGCGGAAAATGGCTGGTCGAGGCGCCCTACGTCATGCAGTCGGCCACCGACGTCGGGATGAACCTGGGCTGGACGGTCCAGGTGTACAACGTCGCCGAGGCCCTGCCGAACCTGATCAACCCGTTCTTCATGCTGCCCCTCCTCGCGGTGCTGGGACTCAAGGCGCGCGACCTGGTGGGATTCACGTTCCTGCAGTTCATGTTCCACCTGCCGGTGGTCCTGCTCCTGGTGTGGCTGCTCGGAACGACATTCGAGTTCGTACCCCCGGTGCAGCCCTCCTCGCCGTGACCCCGAACCGCGCGGGCCGTGAGAGGTCTTACTAACCCACGCTTTACCTCGAGAAATCTCGGCGAAACACCCCGTCCTTAGCGTATACAACCATGTCCACAGGGATGAATACGCCGCCGATCGAGTACTCCTTCGACACTCTGCTCGTCGCGAACCGGGGCGAAATCGCCTGCCGCATCATGCGATCCGCGCACATCCTCGGACTGAAGACGGTCGCGGTGTACTCCGACGCCGATTCGGCGGCCGCGCACGTCGAGATGGCCGACGTCGCCGTCCGGCTGGGCCCGGCTCCCGCCCACGAGTCGTATCTGCGGGCCGACGCCGTCGTCGAAGCCGCACTGGCGACAGGCGCGGGCGCGATTCATCCCGGATACGGCTTCCTCTCGGAGAACGACACGTTCGCCGCGGCGGCCGAATCCGCCGGGATCGCGTTCGTCGGCCCCACCCCCGAACAGCTCCGCACGTTCGGGAACAAGCACACGGCGCGCGAGGCCGCTCGCGCCGTCGGCGTCCCGCTCGTCGCGGGCAGCGGGCTCCTCGACTCCGTCGACGCCGCCCTGTCCGCGGCCTCCGACATCGGCTATCCGGTGATGATCAAAGCCGTCGGTGGCGGCGGGGGCATCGGGATGCAGGCGTGCTTCGACGCCGCCGAACTCCGCGAGGCCTACGACCGCGTCCAGCGCCTCGCCCAGGCCAACTTCTCCTCGTCCGGGGTGTTCCTCGAACGCTTCGTCGCCCGCGCCCGCCACATCGAGGTGCAGGTGTTCGGCGACGGACTCGGCCGCACGCTGAGCCTCGGCACCCGCGACTGCTCACTACAGCGCCGCAACCAAAAAGTGGTCGAGGAGGCCCCGGCGCACGGACTCTCCGACGACGTGGTGGAACAACTGCTCAGCTCGTCCCGCAGTCTCGCGTCGTCGGTGAACTACCGGTCCGCGGGAACCGTCGAGTTCGTCTACGACGTGGACCGCGGGGAAGCGTCGTTCCTCGAGATGAACACGCGACTGCAGGTCGAACACCCGGTGACCGAGGAAGTCACCGGGGTGGACCTCGTCGAGTGGATGCTGAGACTCGCCCGCGGGGACGGTTCCATGCTCGACGGGCTGCCCGACTCCGGACCCGAGATCAGGGGAACCGCCGTCGAGGCCCGCATCTACGCCGAGGACCCCGGCCACGACTACCGTCCCAGCGCCGGACGACTCACCGGGGTCGAGTTCCCGGCTCACACGCGGGTCGAGACGTGGGTCGAGACGGGCACCGAGGTGAGTGCCTACTACGACCCGATGCTGGCGAAGGTGATCACCCGCGGGCACCGGCGCACGGCGGCGTTCGCCGCCCTCGCGGAGGCACTCGCCGACACGCACATCTACGGGGTCCAGACGAACCTGCCCCAGCTGCGGCGGATCTGCGTCGCCGACACGGTGCTGGCCGGCGAGCACACCACGCAGTCGCTGGCCGATCTGCGGCCGACCGGCCGACGCGTCGACGTGCTCCGCGCCGGGACGATGACCACCGTGCAGGATCACCCCGGCCGAATCGGACTGTGGGAGGTCGGTATTCCGCCGTCGGGACCGATGGACGACCTGTCGTTCCAGTTGGTCAACACCGCGGTCGGTAATCCGGTCGGCGCGCCGGGTCTCGAATGCACCCTGCAGGGGCCGCGCCTCGTGTTCTCGGACGCCACGGTGATCTGTGTGGGCGGCGCCGACGCCCCGGTCACGCTCGACGGCGAACCGATCCCCTTGTGGGAACCGGTGGAAGCGCCGGCCGGGTCGGTCCTCGACGTCGGCACTCCGGCGGACACCGGCCTGCGCACGTACGTCGCGTTCCGGGGCGGCATCGACGCTCCGCTGTACCACAGCAGCGCGTCCACGTTCACGCTCGGCGGGTTCGGCGGCATCACCGGCAAGGCCGTCACCACCGGTGACGTGCTGGGCCTCTTCGACGACTCGCTGTTCGAGAACACCACGGGTCTCGGCGCGCCGCACCCCGTCCCGGAGGACTCGCGTCCCGAGTTCACGCACGTGTGGCATCTCGCCGTCACCGAGGGACCGCAGCCGGCGCCCGCCTACTTCACCGACTCCGACATGGCGCAGTTCTACGACACGACCTGGAAGGTCCAGACCCACGCGAACCGGACCGGCCTCCGACTCGACGGCCCCAAGCCGGTCTGGTCGAGGACCGACGGCGGCGACGCCGGGCTGCACCCGTCGAACCTGCACGACAACCCGTACAGCGTCGGAGCGCTCAACGTATCCGGCGACACCCCGATCCTGCTCGGCCCCGACGGACCGAGCCTCGGCGGCTTCGCGTGCCCCCTCACCGTGGTGAAGGCGCACCGGTGGAAGCTCGGGCAGATCAGGCCCGGCGACGAAGTGCGGTTCGTCGCCGTCTCCGACGACGGTGCGCACGTGCTGCGGGCGTCGGATTCGTCTCGCAGACTGGATCTTCCGCCTACCGCAACCCACTCGGCGAACAGCGACGGCGGGGTCCTGCGCCGCATCCCGCCCGTACTGGACCGTCCCGAGGTCGCGTACCTTCGCGGCGGCGACGACAACATCCTCGTCGAGTACGGTGACCGGGTACTCGACCTCGGACTCCGCATGCGCGTCCACGCGCTGTCGGAAGCGCTGATCCGGCGTCGAGTCCCGGGCATCATCGACATCACTCCGGGTGTGCGCTCCCTGCACCTGCATTTCGACGCCGACGAACTTCCCGCCGGCCGGTTGCTGGACATCCTCCAGGACATCGAGGAACTGCTGCCCGCGACACACGATCTGGTGGTGCCGAGTCGCACGGTCCGGTTGCCGCTGTCGTTCGACGACCCGTCCATCGCCGAGGCCATCGACCGGTACCGCAACGGTGTCCGCGACGAAGCGCCGTGGCTGCCGTCGAACACCGAGTTCATCCGGCGCATCAACGGTTTGGACAGCGTCGACGACGTGCGCGACGCCGTGTTCGACGCCGAGTACCTGGTGCTGGGGCTCGGCGACGTCTACCTCGGCGCACCACTGGCCGTGCCCCTCGACCCGCGGCACCGCCTGGTCACCACCAAATACAACCCGGCGCGCACGTGGACGCCGTCCGACGCGGTCGGGATCGGCGGCAAGTACCTGTGCGTCTACGGCATGGAGTCGCCCGGCGGTTACCAGTTGATCGGGCGCACCGTCCCGATCTGGTCCGGCTACCGGCAGCACCGCCCCTTCGACGAGGGCACCCCGTGGATGTTCCGGTTCTTCGACCGCATCGTGTGGGAACCCGTCACCCCGGAGCAGCTGCGCGAATACCGCGAGCAGGCCGTCGCGGGGCGGTTCGACGCCGAGATCTCCGACGGCACGTTCGCGTTCGCCGACCACCTGAAGTTCCTCCGGGACAACGCCGAATCCATCGCCGAGTTCGACTCCCGGCAGTCCGCGGCGTTCGAGGCGGAGAAGTCCGCGTGGCGCGCGTCGGGCGAATTCGACCGCGTCGAGCAGGCGCCCGCACCCGAGCCGTCGGCACGGGTCGACGTTCCGCCCGGGGCTGTCGTCGTCGAGGCTCCCATGGTCGGCAGCGTGTGGCGTGTCGAAGTCGAAGCCGGGCAACGCATCGAACCGGGCCAGAACGCCGTGGTACTCGAGGCGATGAAACTCGAGATGCCGGTTGCGTTCACCACGTCCGGAACAGTCCTCGAAGTCCTCGTGTCACCGGGCGCGATCGTCGAACCGGGCACCCCTCTCGTCGTGATTGGAGCAGAAAACTGATGACTGTCGATGCCGTGAACCGCGGACAGACCACCCTCTCCCCCACCGCCCGTGTCGAGGATGCCTTCCGGCGGATCGCCGAGGTGGACCGTCCGGAAGTGTGGATCACCCTCCGGCCCGCCGAGGACGTGCACGCCGATGCCCTTGCCGTGCAGGCCCGTCTCGACGCCGGCGAAAACCTCCCCCTGGCCGGGAAGGTCGTGGCAGTCAAGGACAACATCGACGTCGCGGGACTGCCGACGTCGGCAGCGTGCCCCGAGTTCGCCTACCTCCCCGACGTCACCGCGAGCGCTGTGCGCCGCCTCGTCGAGCAGGGCGCTGTGGTGCTGGGAAAGACGAACCTCGACCAGTTCGCGACCGGGCTGGTCGGGACACGCAGTCCGTACGGCGCCGTCCGGTGCTCGTGGGACCCCGACCGGGTGTCGGGCGGATCCAGCTCCGGTTCCGCCGTCGCCGTCGCCCTCGGCATCGCCGACATCGGAATCGGCACCGACACGGCAGGTTCCGGGCGGGTCCCGGCCGCGTTCAACGGTCTCGTCGGCATCAAGGCGACACTCGGCGTCATCCCCGCCGACGGCGTCGTTCCCGCCTGCGTCGACTACGACTGCGTCACCGTCTTCGCCACCGAACTCGACACGGCCGTGACCGCCGCCCGCATCATGTCGGGCCCGGCGAGCGCGGACCCGCGAAGCCGCGCGTGGCCGTCCGACGTCCGCCTGGCGGCGCCCGCGCAGCCGAGGGTCGCGATTCCCGCGGAACAGAATCTCGATCTGCTGACACCGGAGTACCGTGCGGCATTCGTCGCCACGGTGGGGTCGTTGGCGGACCGAGGTTTCTCCGTCGAGGCGATCGACATCTCCCCACTCCTCGACGCCGCCCGCCTGCTGTACGACGGCGCCGTCGTCGCCGAGCGGTACACCGCTGTCGGGAAATTCCTCGACACCGCACCGGCGGGTGCCGATCCGGTGGTCACCGCCATCGTCGAGTCGGCGAGGAAGCCGGCGGGCCACGAGTTCGCCGCCGACCTCGACACGCTCACCCGCGTCAAGGCGCAGACGCGGGAACTGCTGGCCGGTTTCGACGGCCTCCTGCTGCCCACCACCACCGAACACCCGACCATCGCTGCCGTACAGGCCGATCCGATCGACATCAACCGGCGGATGGGCACCTACACGAACTTCTGCAACCTGCTCGATATGGCCGCCGTCGCGGTCCCGGGCGCCCCGACCGCCACCGGCGACCCGTTCGGTGTCATGTTCGTGGTGCCTGCGTTCGCCGACCAGGTGGCCGTGGACCTCGCGGCCCGTCTCGTCGGTGCACCGGCGCCCACCCTCGTCGCGGACGGTGTCGAACTCGCCGTGTTCGGAGCCCACCTGCGCGGACAGCCCCTGCATTTCCAGCTCGAGGACATCGGCGCACGGTTCGTGGACACCATCACCACCACGGACGCCTACCGGCTCACCGCGCTCGCCACGACACCGCCCAAGCCCGGCCTCGTCCGTCGCGGCCCCGGCGCGGGGGCGGCGATCGCCGGGGAACTGTTCCGGGTGTCGCCCGCCGGGCTGGGCGCCTTCCTCGCCGCACTGCCCGCCCCGATGGCGCTGACGAGCGTCGAATTGTCCGACGGCCGCGCCGTGGTCGGCTTCAGTTGCACCCACGACGCGGTCGACGGGGCCACGGATATCACCGAGTTCGGCAGTTGGGTTGCCTACACCCGTGAGTACTTGTTAACCGCCCGCGGTTAATAAGTACTCACGGCAAGGACGGCGGCG
Organism: Rhodococcus mengyinensis; assembly: GCF_048381435.1. Lineage (NCBI taxonomy): Bacteria > Bacillati > Actinomycetota > Actinomycetes > Mycobacteriales > Nocardiaceae > Rhodococcus > Rhodococcus mengyinensis. Next base: position 65,106 of record NZ_JBLWIT010000126.1, read on the forward strand.
GCGCGAGTCGAGTTGCGCCCGATCAGCTTCTGCAGGTCGCCGCTCTCGGTGTCGAGGGCGCCGACCGCGACTCCCGCATCGGAGTCGGCGAGCATGCTCGCGATCGGTGCGGGCAGTCCGGCCCCCTTGAGCACCGCGGCGTACTCGGCCTGTGGAAGATCCTTGTACGACACCGACTTTCCGAGGACGGAGGAGATGACCTCCGCCAGTTCGCTGTACGTCAGGCGCTCGTCGCCACCGAGCTCGTACACCTTGCCTGCCTGCCCGTCGGCGAGCAGGACCGCGGCGGCGGCCTCGGCGTAGTCCTTGCGGGCGGCAGCGGCGACGACACCCGTTCCGGCACTGCCGAACAGCGCACCGGTCTCGGCCGCGGCGGGAATGCTGCCGAGGTAGTTCTCCCAGTACCAGCCGTTGCGGAGCAGCGCGAAGTCGATTCCGGACTGCGTCAGCCGGTCCTCCGTGGCGCGGTGTTCGACGGCCAATCCGATCAAGCTGTTCTGCGCGTCGAGGACGCTGGTGTACGCGACGAATCCGACCCCGGCGGTCTTCGCGGCGTCGATGACGTTGGTGTGCTGGGCAACCCGCTGACCGACCTCGCTGCCGGAGACGAGCAGCAGCTTGTCGACGCCAGCGAAGGCCGACTGGAGTGCGGCGCGATCACCGTACTCCGCCTGCCTGATCTCCACGCCCTTGTCGGCGAGGTCCGCGGCCTTGGCCGGGGTGCGGACGACGGCGACGATGTCGCCCGCGGGGGTGCCCTTGTCGAGCAGTGCCTCGACGACGAGTCGACCGAGGTGTCCGGTTGCTCCTGTGACGGCGATGGTCATGACGAACTCCTAGCACATGAGGGGGCGAGTTGACTTTTCAAGCTCACTTTCCATCATGCACTAATTTTTCGTAAGTGCAAATGTTTCAGTAAGCACTTCCTTCATGTGGGGTAGGCTGGACGCATGTCCGAGCTCGCACAGCCAGCACAGGAAGCCGAGGACCCCACCCTCGAGGCCGACGTCTTTGCACGCAACTGCGCGTCGCGCGAGACCCTGCAGACCATCACCGGTCGCTGGGGGGTGCTCGCACTCGCGGCGCTGACCGAGGGGAACTACCGATTCAGCGCACTCCGCCGACGCGTCGACGGCGTCAGCGAGCGCATGCTGTCGCAGACGTTGCAGGCCCTCGAACGAGACGGCCTCGTCGTTCGCGAGGTGCTCGAGGCCATTCCGCCCAAAGTCGAATACAGCCTGACACCGCTCGGCGCCGAGGTCGGTTCACGCCTCATCGGCCTGATCGAACTGGTCGAATCGCGCGTGCCCGACGTTCAGGCAGCACAGGAGAAGTACGACGCCGGACGCGGCGTCAGCTGAGTTCGTCGAGTTCGGTTTCCTCGTCGACGATGTGGACCGCGGCCTCTTCGGCCGACGCCGCTCCCCCGTCGATGCCGATGTCGGACGCCACGAGGTCCTTCTCCTCGTCCTCGCCCACACCCTCGTCCTCCGCGACGAGCCGGCCCGACCGCAGCCGCCCGACCTCGTTGTCGTCGAGGATCTCCGCGTTGTCGTCGTCTTCCAGAGCCGGGTCCGGCTCCTCCTCCGCGAGCCGCTGATCGAGGGTCTCACCCTCGCGCTGCTCGGCGGCCGTCGTCCCGTACGCGTCGAGCCCGAGCGGCCTCTCCGGAGGCGAATAGCCCTCGTCGAGAACGTCGTCCACACCTCGGTCGACCAACGTGTCTTCCGGCTGCAACTGGTCCTCTTCGTCCAGGCTGTACTCGCCCTCGGATCCTTCTGGCGTGCTGTCCGGCATGGTCATCTTCCCCACGATGCCACCGGAACGGACACTTCGCCATCGGATCGCGGAAGCAACCCGGTGAGAAACGAGAAGGGCCCGCACAGAGACTGTGCGGGCCCTCTCGGTGTTCGGGTCAGAAGTTGATCATGTGCCCGGCGAGACCGTGGATGGCCTCCTGCAGGGCTTCGCTGAGCGTCGGGTGCGTGTGCACGTTCCGGGCCAGCTCGTTGACCGTGAGGTCCCACTTCTGCGCGAGGGTCAGCTCGGGCAGCAGCTCGGACACGTCCGGGCCGATGAGGTGTCCGCCGAGCAGTTCGCCGTACTTCTTGTCGGCGATCAGCTTGACGAAACCGGTCGGGTCACCGAGGCCGTGCGCCTTGCCGTTGGCGGTGAACGGGAACGTCGCGACCTTCACGTCGTACCCCTCGTCCTTGGCCTGCTGCTCGGTCAGACCGAAGCTCGCGACCTGCGGCTGGCAGAACGTGGCCCGCGGCATCATCCGGTAGTCCTCGATCGGCAGCGTCTCGACGCCGGCGATCGTCTCGGCGGCCACGACGCCCTGCGCCTCGGCGACGTGCGCCAGCTGCAGCTTCATCGTCACGTCACCGATGGCGTAGATGTGCGGCACCGACGTCTGCATCGTGTCGGTGATACCGATCGCACCACGATCGAGCTGCACGCCGGTCTTCTCGAGGCCGAAGCCCTCGACGCGGGGCGCGAATCCGACCGACTGCATCACCTTGTCGACCACGACGGTCTCGATGTCGCCGGACTTGTTGTTCTTGATCGAGACGGTGACCTTGCTGCCGTCGTCGTCGATGCTCTGGACGGCGGCACCGGTCTTGATCGTGACGCCGAGCTTCTTGTACTGCTTCTCGATCTCCTTGGAGACGTCCGCGTCCTCGTTGGGCAGCGCACGGTCGAGGAACTCGACGATCGTGACGTCCACTCCGTAGTTCTTCAGGACGTACCCGAACTCCATGCCGATCGCGCCGGCACCGACGATGAGGATCGACTCCGGGAGATCGCGGGTGAGGATCTGCTCCTCGTAGGTGACCACGTTCTCGCTGAGCGAGGTGCCCGGCAGCAGCTTGGTGGTGGAACCGGTGGCGATGATGGCGTTGTCGAACGTCACCGTCTCCGTCCCGCCCTTGGACAGCTCGACCGAGAGGGTGTTGGCGTCGGTGAACGACCCCTTGCCGTCGTACTCGGTGATCTTGTTCTTCTTCATCAAGAAGTGAACGCCCTTGACACGCCCGTCCGCGACCTTGCGGCTGCGGTCGTAGGCGGCGCCGAAATCGAAGGACGCCTCTCCCGAGATGCCGAACGTCTTGGCCTCTTTTGTGAAGAGATGCGCAAGTTCGGCATTGCGGAGAAGTGCCTTGGAGGGGATGCAGCCGACGTTCAGGCACACACCGCCCCAGTACTTCTGCTCGATGATGGCGGTGCTCAATCCCAGCTGTGCCGCGCGGATAGCAGCGACGTACCCACCGGGACCGGCTCCGAGGACAACGACGTCATAGTGTGAGGTCACGGTTGTTCAGGGTAGTCCCGTCCGGAATCGCTGTCTCCACGCGGTCGTATTACCCGCGAGTAGCCTCATCCGTCACACCTTTGCCGCCGCGACCAGGCACGACACCGCCTGCAAGAATGGCGCCATGACGGATCCCTTCCTCTGGCTCGAAGATGTCACCGCGGACCGCTCACTCGACTGGGTGCGGGAGCGCAACGCCCGCACTCTCGCCGAGTACACCGAGACCGCCGAGTTCTCCGCGCTCGAGAGCCGGATCCTGGACGTGCTCGACACGGACGACCGGATCCCCTACGCCGGCATGCGCGGCGAGTACCTGTACAACTTCTGGCGCGACGGCGACCACAAGCGCGGCATCTGGCGGCGCACCACGCTCGAGCAGTACCGCACCGAGAACCCCGAGTGGGACGTCCTGCTCGACGTCGACGCCCTCGCCGAACGGGAGGGCGAGAACTGGGTGTGGGCCGGGGCCAGCGTGCTGCGACCCGAGCAGTCGCGTGCCCTGCTGTCGTTCTCGCGTGGTGGCGCCGACGCGTCCGTGGTGCGCGAATTCGACATCGAGAAGCGCGAGTTCGTCGGCGGCGACCACGCATTCGACGTCCCCGAGGCGAAGACCAGCATCAGCTGGATCGACACGGACACCGTGTACGTCGGGACCGACTTCGGCGAAGGCTCGATGACCGATTCCGGCTACCCGAGAATCGCGAAGCGCTGGCATCGCGGCACCCCGCTCACCGAGGCGGTCACCGTCTTCGAGGGCGAGACCACCGACGTCTCCGTCGGCGCCTCGTACGACGACACACCCGGATACGCGCGGCACTTCGTCGGCCGGTCCATGGACTTCTACAATTCCGAGCGCTACCAGCTGCTCCCGGACGGCTCGAAGGTCCGGATCGACACACCCGACGACGCGGGCTCGTCCGTGTACCGCGACTGGCTGACCATCCGTCCGCGCACCGACTGGGACGTGGACGGCACCGTCTACCCGGCCGGGTCGCTGCTCGCCGTGAACTACGCCGACTTCCTCGCCGGGTCCCGCGAGCTGACGCCACTGTTCACCCCGGACGAGCACACGTCCCTCGAGCAGGGAACGTGGACCCGGAACCACCTCCTCCTCGTGCGACTGTCGGACGTGCAGACCAAGCTGTCGGTGCTCACACCGAACGACACCGGGTGGGAGGAGAAGCCTCTCGACGGCGTACCGGAACTCACGGCGAGCGGGATCATCAGCACCGACCCCCGCAACAGCGACAGCTTCTTCGTCAACTCCAGCGGATTCACGACACCGGCGACACTGCTGTACGGCACGGTCGGCGGACCGCTCGAACCCGTCAAGCAGGCGCCGTCGTTCTTCGACGCGGACGGCATGTCGGTGGCGCAGCACTTCGCGGTGTCCGACGACGGAACCGAGATCCCCTACTTCGTAGTGCGCCGTGACGACGTCACCGGACCCTGCCCCACCATGCTGTACGGATACGGCGGCTTCGAGAATTCGATGGTCCCGGGCTACAGCGGTTCGGTCGGGTTCGCGTGGCTCGAACGCGGTGGCGCGTACGTGGTGGCGAACATCCGCGGCGGCGGCGAGTACGGCCCGTCGTGGCACACCCAGGCGGTGCGGGAGGGTCGCCACAAGGCGTTCGAGGACTTCGCCGCGGTCGCTCGCGATCTCGTGGCCCGGGGCATCACGACGTCGAAGCAGCTCGGGATCCAGGGCGGCAGCAACGGCGGGCTCCTCATGGGTGTCATGCTCACCCGCTACCCGGAACTGTTCGGGGCGATCGTGTGCCAGGTTCCGCTCCTCGACATGAAGCGGTACCACCTGCTGCTCGCCGGGGCGTCGTGGATGGCCGAGTACGGCGATCCGGACAACCCGGACGACTGGAAGTTCATCAGCGAGTACTCGCCGTATCAGAACACCGACGCGACCGCGGACTACCCGCCGATCCTCGTCACCACGTCCACCCGCGACGACCGCGTCCACCCCGGCCACGCCCGCAAGATGACGGCACTGCTCGAGGAACAGGGCCACGAGGTCTGGTATTACGAGAACATCGAGGGCGGGCACGGCGGGGCCGCGGACAACGCACAGGCCGCATTCAAATCGGCGCTCACGTTCACGTTCCTGTGGGAGCAGCTCACCCGCCCGTGAGTACTTATTAACCGCGGGCGGTTAATAAGTACTCACGGGTCAGGTGTGGTCGTGGATCCACTCGACGATCCGGTCGACGGTGCCGGCGGGGTCGCGGATCCACCCGTTGTGCCCCAGCGGCTGCGGCTGGTGCCACAGCGTGACATCGGCGTTGGGGAGCTTCGCGAGGAGGTTTTTCGCCGAGGACTCCGGCGCCAGATCGTCTCCTTCGACGGTCACGGACAGCACCGGCAATTTCAGCCGGGCGATGCGTTCCTCGTAGTCGATGTCGGCGCCGTCGGGTTCGATCCTGCCGGTGCGGGCGAATCGCGACCAGTCCGTGATCAGCGCCTTCGACTGCCGCCCGAACCCGCCGATGTCGAGTTTGTCGCCGGGCCAGAACCCCGCAAGGTTGGCCGTCATCGACATCGCCGCGGCGCCCACCAGCATCCGCGGGGCATGGATGCCGGGGAACCCCCGGTGATACGGCGACCCGGACGCGACGAGCACGATCCCGCCGAGCCGGCCGCGGATCCGGGCCGCGTACATCACACCGAGCTGACCCCCCATGCTGTGTCCCAGCAGGAAGGGCGTGGCGGCGGGAAAGCGCTCCCGCACCACCTCGAAGATCGCGGGGAAGTCGAGGGCCACCAGTTCGTGGTAGCCGTACGTGCTGGCGCTGCTCGGACGGGGACGGCTGTCGCCCTGGCCACGGAGTTCGCCGATCGCCGCGTTGAACCCCCGGGACACGAGCTCCTCGGCGAAGGGTTCGTAGTAGCCGGCGGGAATTCCCAGGCCGGGAAACACCACGATGACGGGGGCCTCGTCCGGGCCGGGAAACAGGCGTACCGGAGTGGTGGTTCCGTCGGGCATCTGGATCGGTACTGTCTCCACTTCGTCAGACTAGACGGCTCGACCCCCGCAGATCCGGGATCTGCGGGGGTCGAGTCTCTTCCGAGACCGGTGTTTACAGGCCGATCGACGCAGCGAGCATCGGCCACGACTTGTGCAGGTCTTCTTCCCAGTAGGACCACGAATGCGTGCCGACGGGCCGGAAGTCGAACGTGGCGGGAATCTGCAGTTCGTTCAGCTTGTCCGCGAGGGCGTGGGTGCACTGGTTGGTGGCCGCCTCGATGGCGCCGCCGAGGAGGATCTGGTTGGCGAGCGTTCCGACGTCGCCGTTGATCCCGGGTCCGTTCAGCTGGTCGCCGGGCCCGGGCAGTCCGGATCCGTTGCTGACGTAGATGTCGAGTCCGCGCAGCTTCTCCGCGTTGACGTACGGGTCGTTGGCCGTCCAGCCGGGGCCGTCTTCCGGCCCCCACATGTTGGAGGTGTCGCCGCCGCCGCGGCCCTCGACGACCAGCTGTACGTACGTGCGGCCGGGGTCCGTGCTGGTCATCGCGCAGCCGCTGTAGGCGCCGACGCTCTCGTACAGGCCCGGAGCCGACTGTGCCAGGCTCAGCACCGAACTACCCGCCATCGAGATACCGGCGATCGAGTTGACGCCGTTGGTGCCGAGCGCGGAGTCGACGATCGGCGGAAGTTCCTGCGTGAGGAACGTCGTCCACTTGTTGTTGCCCAGTTCAGGGTCGGTCTGCTCCCAGTCCGTGTAGTAACTGAACGCGCCCTCCATGGGCGTGACCACGTTGACGTTCTTGTCAGCGAAGAAATCGACGACATCGGTCCTGGCCTGCCACGTGGCGGAGTCCTCGCCGCCGCCCGCCCCGTTGAGCAGGTACAGCGTGGGCCTCGGCTCGCTCGTGTCCGCGGGGGTGATGACCCGCAGCGGGATCTCCCGGTCCATGGAGGCCGAGTACACCTGCATGGTCAACTGCCGGTCGTCGATCTCGTCGGTGCTCACCAGGTGGGAACCACTGTCCGCGACAGTGGCGTCTCCGGTCGGATCGGCGGAAGCGGACGCCTGGACTCCGAGGCACGGAATCGCCGCCGTCAGGGCGACCGCGAGTGCAAGCCGCACCCCGTACCTACCCGCTGCAGTGCGGTTGACCATCGTTCTCCTTCGCTGCGACGTCACCTGCCCGACTCCGAAGAGGCGAGAGCTGGAGCCCACATGATGTCATGTGGGCTCCAGCTCTCGTCGAGAAGTGGGGTCGAAACGGGGGTGTCCCTATTCCGCGACGGACCCGATGAAGTCGATCAGTGTGGTGAGCGCTTCGAGCAGAGTCAGAAAGCTGTCGGACATAGTATTACTCCTTTTCGACGCAGTGGATTTCGAACTTCCCCCCGCGATCAGGGGCTCCGTCATTTGTACCCGAGTTTTCTCCTCGAATAAGCACAAAGTGGTAAACATTTGCGATCGTTGACTTAACGACGAACCCGCAAATCAGTACTGGCTACTTCTCAATTATCTGCAGAGCATGCCTATCTAGCTGGGGATATGCGATGGATACGATCTCCGAATCCACGTTCTCGTAATCGAATAGCGACGGAACATACCTCACTGCATTGTTTCCGGACTTTTTCTTGTCGCCGCCCTTGAATTCCCCCGCGGAGTAACGAGGCGTGAACGAATTCGAACATCCCTTCTTTGCCCCGGTGAACGCATCGATTTGTCTCGAATCAGCAATTCGATGGCAAAATTTTCCATTGTCACATCGAATTGACACGAAGTGTGGGATATCGAGTTTTTCGGCGCGGCGCGCCACGGGAGACGCCGAACCGACGCGCGGCCTCCGGCGGTATGGAGCGGGCACTCAGGGTCGAAGACCAGGGTCGAGATCGGGGAACATCCCGATGTGCCGGCAGATGCCGCCGAACAGAATGGACGCATGACATTCGACAGCAACACTCCCCGCCAGTTCACCCGTTCCGACAACCAGAAGGTGCTCGCAGGCGTCTGCGGCGGCATCGCCGAATACTTCTCGGTGGACGTCAACCTCGTCCGACTGCTCACCGTGGTCGCCACGCTGGTCACCGGCGGCACCGCGGCCCTCGTCTACCTCGCCGCCTGGATGCTGATGCCGGCCGGACACTGACACAGGCGGCAGCAGCCGAAAGCACTGTGGCCGTGGAACGATTCCACGGCCACAGCCGACACGAGATCTACCGACGCGCACACGGGAAGGGGCGGGTCACCGACAAGAAAGAGCCCGGGACACCAGATGGTGTCCCGGGCTCTTTGAGCACTTCGTGCCCGTGAGTGGCGGGCGAGTCCGAGGACTCCTCGACCACTCACGGGAGGCGTAGCCGCCTTTAGAAGTCCATACCGCCCATGCCGCCGGTCGGGTCGCCCACGGGCGCTCCGGCCTTCTCCGGCTTGTCGGCGACGACGGCCTCGGTCGTCAGGAACAGAGCCGCGATGGACGCTGCGTTCTGCAGCGCGGAGCGGGTGACCTTGACCGGGTCGTTGATGCCGGCTTCGAGCAGGTCGCCGTACTCGTTGGTCGAGGCGTTGAGGCCGTGACCTGCGGGCAGGTTGCGAACCTTCTCGGCAACGACGCCGGGCTCGAGGCCCGCGTTGAAGGCGATCTGCTTCAGCGGTGCTTCGAGGGCGACGCGAACGATGTTCGCACCGGTGGCCTCGTCACCTTCGAGCTTCAGGTCGTCGAGCGCGGGAGCCGACTGCAGCAGAGCCACGCCACCACCGGCGACGATGCCCTCTTCGACGGCAGCCTTGGCGTTACGCACGGCATCTTCGATGCGGTGCTTGCGCTCCTTGAGCTCCACCTCGGTGGCAGCGCCGGCCTTGATGACTGCAACGCCACCGGCCAGCTTGGCCAGGCGCTCCTGCAGCTTCTCGCGGTCGTAGTCGGAGTCGCTGTTCTCGATCTCGGCGCGGATCTGCGACACGCGACCGGCGATGGCCTCGGGGTCTCCCGCGCCTTCGACGATGGTGGTCTCGTCCTTGGTGATGACGACCTTGCGTGCCTGGCCGAGCAGCTCGAGTCCAGCGGTCTCCAGGGAGAGGCCGACCTCTTCGCTGATGACCTCGCCACCGGTGAGGATGGCGATGTCGGCGAGCTGAGCCTTGCGACGGTCACCGAAGCCGGGGGCCTTGACGGCCACGGACTTGAAGGTGCCACGGATCTTGTTGACCACCAGGGTGGACAGGGCTTCGCCCTCGACGTCCTCGGCGATGATGACCAACGGCTTGCCGGACTGGATGACCTTCTCCAGCAGCGGCAGCAGGTCCTTGACCGTGGAGATCTTGGAGCTCACGAGCAGGATGTACGCGTCCTCGAGGACTGCTTCCTGACGCTCCGGGTCGGTGGCGAAGTACGCCGAGATGTAGCCCTTGTCGAAGCGCATACCCTCGGTGAGCTCGAGCTGCAGGCCGAAGGTGTTGGACTCCTCGACCGTGATGACGCCTTCCTTGCCGACCTTGTCCATGGCCTCGGCGATGAGCTCGCCGATGGACGGGTCGCCTGCGGAGATACCAGCGGTAGCAGCGATCTGCTCCTTGGTGTCGATCTCCTTGGCGGTCTCGAGCAGACGCACGGTGACGGCCTCGACGGCCTTCTCGATGCCGCGCTTCAGACCCAGCGGGTTGGCGCCGGCAGCGACATTGCGGAGACCCTCACGGACGAGAGCCTGGGCGAGAACGGTAGCGGTGGTGGTTCCGTCGCCGGCGACGTCGTCAGTCTTCTTGGCGACCTCCTTGACCAGCTCGGCACCGATCTTCTCGTAGGGGTCCTCGAGCTCGATCTCCTTGGCGATGGAAACACCATCGTTGGTGATCGTGGGGGCGCCCCACTTCTTCTCGAGCACGACGTTGCGACCCTTGGGGCCCAACGTCACCTTGACTGCGTCGGCGAGGGCGTTGAGTCCCCGCTCGAGGCCGCGACGGGCCTCTTCGTCGAACGCGATGATCTTGGCCATTGCGAAGTGATCCTCCGGATTGGGGGTGACACACAAGGCGACCGCTAGTCGGGTCGCCTCATTTACGCCTTCGGCCGAGTTCGGTGCCCGCGACGGACGACCAGGGGTGTCTTTGGTTCCCGGTCTCACCGTCCCGACCTGGCACTCACGCGTCGTGAGTGCCAAGTGCATTTTTAGCACTCGGACAGGGTGAGTGCAAGGTCGGGACGGAACCGGTGAGCCCGGGCGATCAGCGCATCGCGCAGACCTGGCCGGTGTTCACGTTGAACGCGAGGGACAGGGCACCGACGCAGTCGACGCCGTTCGCGTCGGCAGTCGCGCCCGAACCCCAGCCGGCGATCGCGACGGTGGTGGTGCCGTCGGCCGCACCGGAGCGAGCGATGCCGCCGCCGAGCGCGAGGGCGTAGGCCTGACCCGAGCCGGTCGACGCACCGAGCGACGTTCCGTATCCGTTGGCGTACGTGGTGGCGCCGCTGTGTCCGTTGGCGACACTCACCGCGGTGCCGCTGTCCGCGGCCATCGCGTGGGCGACGCCGGCTTCGGACGCCTTGGCGCCGCAACTCGCGGTGTCCGACACCTGGACGTCGTTGGCCGACGGCGGGGAGACACAGTTGACGGGGGCGGCACCGGCGACGCCTGCACCAGCCACCGAAATTCCCGCCGCGACGCCCAGACCCACGGCCATCGCCGCTCCCACACGTGCCAGCCGTCGGCCGAACAGAGACGAGATACGAGTACGAGATGCCGAGGCGGTCGAGGTGACGGGCGTGGAGACAGCGAGCATGGAAGCTCCTTCTGGGAACGACGAATTGGAGGATTCGCCGCGAGAGTACCCGCTCACGGCCGGTTAGTCCCGGACCGCGGTCAGGCGAGTTCGTCGAGGAGCTTCGGCAGCTGCGCGACCGAGTCGACGACGTGGTCCGGTCGCTGCGGGGCGAGGTCCAGAATCGACTGGCGGAACTTGCCCGTCCGCACCAGCACGCCGGTCAGTCCCACCCGCTGTGCGGCCAGGACGTCATTCGTCAGGTCGTCACCGACCATGACCGTCACGTCCGGTTCCGTGCCCATCAGATCGGTGGCGGTGAGGAACGCCGCGAGCGACGGCTTGCCCACCGAGACGACGTTGGTTCCCGCGACCTCCTCCATGCCGGGGAGGTAGGTGCCCGTGTCGATGCGCAGCCCGTCATGGGTGGCCCATGTGGTGCCCCGGTGCATCGCGACGACGGGGACGCCGTCGAGCATCAGCTCGACCACGCGGCTCAGAGCGTCGTGGGTGAATTCCGGCCCGGCGCCACCGAGGATCACCACCTCGGGGTCCTCGTCGTCCAGTTCGATCCCGGACAGATCGGCTGTGATGTCGCCGCTGTTGAGGACCCAGGCCCGCGACCCGGGGTAGGTCGACCGGACGTATTCGGCGGTGAGCCGGGCCGCCGTGACGATCTCTCCGGAGTCGGCCTCGATGCCCGCCGACCGCAGGGCGTCGGCGATCTCGTCGCACGTCCGGGACGTCGTGTTGGTGAGGTAGGCGCACGCGAGTCCGCGCTCGCGCACCTCCCGCACCGCGGCGACGGCACCGTCGATCGGATGCCACGAAGTAACCAGCACCCCGTCGATATCGAGCAGGACACCCTCGACCCCAGCCATGACAGGAGCCTATCCGCGCGGCTCGGACGGTGTCACTGCCGAGCCCGGCTCGGACGGTGTCACTGCCGAGCCCGGCAGACGAGGACGGGGCAGGGTGCGTGGTGCACCAGATTCTGGCTGACGGATCCGAGCAGGGCACCCATCACTTTGCCCCGGCCGTGGCTTCCGACCACCAGCAGCTGCGCCGTCGTCGCGTGCCGCAGGAGGACGTCGGCGGACACCCCCTGTGTCGTCACCTCGTTCACCGGCACGTCCGGGTACTCGTCCCGGATGCCGGCGAGGCATTCGGACACGACGGCCTTCTCCCCTTCCTCGTAGGCGGTCCAGTCCACGTACTTCGACGCATGGGCGAGGCCGTGCTGCTTCTCGCCGCTCCACGCGTGCACCACGTCCAGACCGACGTCGAACGCGGACGCGAGCGCGAAAGCCTCCTCGACGGCCTTCTCGCTGACCTGGCTGCCGTCGACGCCGACGACGATCGGGCGGGTGTCCGGTGAGGCCGTCGTGGACGCTCCCCGGACGACCGCGACCGGGCTGTGCGCGTGGTTGACCGTCCGGAGCACCGTGGACCCGAGGAGGTAGTCGGTGACCGCGCCGGCGCCCTGCGCGCCGAGCGCCACTATCCGCGCCGCCCTCGACAACTCGATCAGGTGGGACGCCGCCGTCCCGGATCGGACGTCGCGCTCGACGGCGAGTCCGGGGTGGTCCTGCAGGACGGCGGCGGTGGTGGCGTCGAGCATCGAGTTGCCGTCCTCGCGCAGTTCCTGGATGAACTGGGCGTCGATCATCATCGCGGTGCCGTTGTAGAACGTGGCCTCGTCCGGGTAGGTGTGGGCGAGCAGGAGTGGGGCGTCGAGCCGGACCGCCGTGCCCGCGGCCCAGCGCGCCGCGTCGAGCGCGGCGCGTGAACCATCGACACCGACGACCACGGGCGCCCCTGCATGTTCGCTCATATCTCTCTCCCTCTAAGACTCGAGAACTGCTGCACCGCTGAACTTTCCGCCGGCCAGGTCGCGCAGGGCCCGGTCGGCGCGGTCGAGTGGGTACGGGTGGATGTCGATACTCAGCCGGTGTTCCGCTGCGATGCGCAGGAATTCGACGGAATCCGAACGGGTATTGGCGGTGACGCTGCGGATCTGCCGTTCCCGGAACAGATGCCTCTGGTACTCGAGCGCGGGAATGTCGGTGAGGTGGATCCCCGCGACGGCGAGGGTGCCGCCGTCGGCGAGCGCCTCCATGGCGACGGGCACCAGATCGCCGACCGGCGCGAACAGAATCGCGGAGTCGAGGGGTTCGGGCGGCACGTCGCGCACACCCTGCACGGACGTCGCCCCGAGTCGCTGCGCCAGCGCACGGGCCTCCGCCCCACGCGTCATGACGTGCACGCGGGCGCCGCGGATCGACGCGACCTGGGCGGTGAGGTGCGCGCTGCCACCGAACCCGTAGAGGCCCAGTGCGCCGCCGTCGGGGACCGCGGCACGTTCGAGTGCGCGGTAGCCGATGATCCCGGCGCACAGCAGGGGTGCGAGTTCGGTGTCCGAGTAGCCCTCCGGCAGGTGCAGCGCGTAGTCGGCCGGGACCGTCGCGAATTCGGCGTATCCGCCGTCCGCATCCCAACCCGTGTACTGCGACTGCCTGCACAGGTTCTCCGAACCGCGCAGGCAGGCCGCGCAACGTCCGCAGGTGTGACGCAGCCAGGCGATTCCCACCCGGTCGCCGACAGCGAAGGAACCCGACACCGAATCACCCAGTGCGGCAACCTCCCCCACCACCTCGTGGCCGGGAATCACCCGGGGCCGGTGCACGGGCAGATCCCCTTCGGTCACGTGCAGGTCGGTGCGGCACACTCCGCACGCCAGCACCTTCACGAGAAGTTCGCCCGGTCCCGGCCCGGGAACGGTCTCGCGTCCGAGTTCCAGCGGGTGGCCCGCGACGGGGCCCGGCGCGACCACGCGCCACGCGGCCATCGTTCCGGTTCCGCCCTGCGCCGCCGCCATACCCCCCACAATGCCCGTGTGAGGTGGCCACCGCCAGGACCCGGAAGCCCGTGTCTCGAGGACACGGTGTCGCGGCGAAGACCGGGCCGGACCGTTCCCGGCAACTAGGCTCCCAGACATGGACCTGCGCGGTGAAGACCTGTTCACGGTGGCGGGGTCGCTGGCCGAGCTGATCGGTGCGCCGATCACGATCGAGGACGAGAACTCGACGGTTCTGGCCTATTCGAGCGGCGAGCAGGCCGTGGACCAAGCCCGCATCGAGACCATTCTGGGACGGCAGGTGCCCGGGAAGTACCGGCAACTCCTCGCGGACGCCGGTGTCTTCGAGCGCCTGCACCGCGACACCGACGTCTTCTACGTGGACATGCGGATGCCGAACATGACTCCCCGAGCGGTGATCGCGGTGCGGGACGCGGGACGGTCGGTCGGGTCCATTTGGGCGGCGATGACGTCCGCCCCCACTCCGGAACAGGAATCGATCCTGCGGTCCGCGGTGCCGGTCGTCGCCGAACACATCGCGGCGGAGCGCGAACGGGTGGACGTGACGCGCCGGATGCAGGTGGATCGGGTGCGTGCGCTGATCAACGGCGGCGAGCCCGCCTTCCGCGCCGCCGACGACCTCCGGCTGGAGGGAAGGCTGACCGTCGCGGCGGCCGCCCCGGTCGCGATCGGGCGCTCGCTGCCATCCGGTTTGCTCGCTTCCCTCGGCCTGTACCTCGACACGTTGGCGGTCGATTCGGTCGCCGCCCAGCTCGACGACGTCATCTATGTGGTCATCGCCGCGTCGGAGAAGGACGTCCGGCGCCTCGCCGAGAATTTCCTCGGTCGCGCCCGCAGCGGGGCGGCGTTCGTGGTCGCCGTCGGACGCGAAGTGACCACGGCCAGCCAGGCTCACCTGTCGCGAGGGGACGCCGATCGGGTTCTCACCGTCCTGCAGCACGCCCGGTCCGGCGGTGTCGTCGGGACGATGCGGGACAGTCTCGCGTCCGTGCTGGCGTTGCGTGTGGCAGACATCTTCGACGGCCTCGGCGAGCTCACCCCACTCGCCGCGCTCACCCGGCACGACGAGCAGCACGGGACCGATCTCGTGGCTACGGCCCGCGCCTTTCTCGCCTACGGCGGCGACGTCGCCGATGCGGCCGCCGCGCTGCACGTGCACCCCAACACGCTGAGGAACCGGCTGCGACGCTGCGTCGATTCGTGCGACGTGGACCTGTCCGACGCGGACACCCGGCTCATCCTGATGTTGCATCTGAAGCTGACAGGACTGCGGGGCATGTGACCCCTGGCCGATTGCACAGGGGGCACTGTCGGGGACTGGCCGAACGGCTACTCCCCCGGCGCCGTCGCCGACCCATGATGGAGTCATGAGCACAGTGCAGCGCCCTGACCATGTCGCGATCGTCGGAGCAGGCGTCGTCGGATTGTCCACGGCGTGGTTCCTCCAGGAGCGCGGCGTGCGCGTCACGGTCGTCGATCGTGAGAGTGTCGCGTCGGACGCGTCCTGGGGCAACGCGGGTTGGCTCGCACCGGCATTGACGCTGCCGCTGCCCGAGCCCGCCGTGTTGAAGTACGGGCTGCGCGCAATGCTGAATCCGTCGTCGCCGGTCTACGTTCCCTTCACGACCGATCTGCGCCTGGTGCGTTTCCTCGTCGGCTTCGCCCGGCACTGCACGCCCTCCCGGTGGGAGGACGCGATGAAGGTGTACGCCGAGGTCAACCGGATCTCCCTGGGCGCCTACGACGAACTCGCGGACGGCGGCGTGCGGGAGCACACGCATCTCGCCGACCCGTTCCTCACCGCGTTCAAGTCGGACGAGGACCGCGAAGCGCTCGTCGACGAGTTCCGTCACGTCGAGGCCGCGGGCGGCGAGGTCGAATACGACCGCGTCGACAGGGACGAGATCCACTCTCTCGAGCCGAGTCTCGGCAATGGCGTGCACTCCGGTCTGAGGCTGCGCAACCAGCGCTTCATCGATCCGCCGCGCTTCGTGCACTCACTCGCCGACGCCGTCCGGGCCCGTGGCGGCGACATCAGGTCCGGTTTCGACGTGGCCAGTGTGCAGGATCGGGGACAGTCCGGGGTCAGCCTGGTCTCGGCCACCGGCGACGCTGTCGCCGCCGATGCCGTCGTCATCGCCAGCGGCGCACGCCTCAATGCTCTCGCCCGCCCGTTCGGTGTCCGCGCCCTGGTGCAGGCCGGCCGCGGCTACAGCTTCAGCGTCCAGCCCGAGCAGATGCCGAAGAACCCGATCTACTTCCCCACGCAGCGAGTGGCGTGCACCCCGCTGCACGACCGTTTCCGTGTCGCCGGAATGATGGAATTCCGCAGTCCCGACGCGCCTCTCGACCCGCGTCGGGTCCGGGCGATCATCGAGGCCGCGACGCCCATGTTCACCGGCATCGACTGGGAATCGCGTCAGGAGGAGTGGGTCGGATCCCGGCCCTGCACCACCGACGGACTTCCGCTCGTCGGCGCCACCCGCTCCCCCCGCGTGCACGTGGCGGGCGGTCACGGAATGTGGGGCATCGCCTTGGGCCCGCTCACCGGGCGCATGATGGCCGACTCCATGACCGGCGGCGAGGTTCCCGGCGTCATGCGGCATTTCGACCCGCTGCGCTGAGCGCGGCTCACGAACGGGCTGCCCAGAATCTGCGCAGTTCGACGACCAGTTCGCGCGCACGTTCGTCGGGGAAGAACAACTTGCCACCCCGGATCTCCACGACTTCCCGTGCTCCCGGGATGAGGTCGCGCAGCCAGTAGGCCCACTTCGTCCGGAAGAACACGTCCCCGGTTCCCCACACGACGAGTGTGGGTACCTCGAGTGCCGCGAGGTCCGACTCGACCGCGAGTAGGTCGCGTGGATGGAGGGACGCGATCCAGCGCTGGAACAGCAATGCCCGGTCGTGGGTGCCGAGCAGCGGCTCGACGTACGACGCCACGACTTCCTCCGGCAGTGATCGCACGTTCTGATACCCACTGCCGTACAACAACTTACGAGCCCTCGACACATTCCTCGCCAGCGGTCGCGCAATCCGGGCGAGCAGTCCCGCCCGGGCGAGCAGCACGGCGGGAAGGAATGCCTTCGGCGGCACGTTGTCATGGGTTTCGCAGTTCGTCAACGTCAGCGACGACAACCTGTCGGGGTGCCGGGCCGCGAAGATCTGCGCGACCGCTCCGCCGGTGTCGTTGGCAACCACGTCGACCTCGAGCAGCCCCAGGGCGTCGCACGTGGCCGCGACGACGTCGGCGAGCGCGCCCAGCGTGAAGTCCTGATCGGGCGCGGCGGGGGTGTGACCGTGCAGCGGAAGATCGAGGGCGACGCACCGTCTTTCGCCCTCGAGCTGACGGATCACGTTGCGCCAGAGGTAGCCGGAGGTCCCGACGCCGTGGATGAAGAACGCCACACGGCCGGTGCCGGAATCGAGGTAGCTGACCGGACCACGGTCCGTGTCGACGGTCTTCCTGCGTGTGTCGAACTCCGCGAGAGTCATGAGGACCATCTCCTGCATTCCACGGTAGTTCGCAAGCCTCGAGACATCAACGGGGCCGTCGAGCGCCCCGGTCAGTCCAGCTTTCCCACCACCGACTCCGCGCTCGCGACCAGCGCGCCGGACGAGGCGAGGATGACCGCGGCCTCGATCTCCGGCGCGAGGTGACGATCGGCCCCCGGTCCGGCGACGTGCTCGCGGATCGTGTCCCGCACCGCACCCGTCGCCGGCGACGGTGCCAGCGGGGCACGCAGGTCGAGCGCACGAGCGGCCGTCAACGCCTCGATCGCGAGTACCCGGGTCAGTCCGTCGATCGCCCGGCGCAGCTTCCGGGCCGCCGACCAGCCCATCGACACGTGATCCTCCTGCATCGCCGACGACGGAATCGAGTCCACACTCGCCGGCGCCGCCAGCCGCTTCAGCTCCGAGACGATCGCGGCCTGGGTGTACTGGGCGATCATGTGGCCGCTGTCCACCCCGGGGTCGTCGGCCAGGAACGGGGGCAGCCCGTGATTGCGGGCGACGTCGAGGAAGCGGTCGGTGCGACGCTCACTCATGCTCGCCACGTCCGCGACGACGATCGCCAGAAAGTCCAGCACGTACCCGACCGGCGCCCCGTGGAAATTGCCGTTCGACTCCACCCGCCCGTCCAGCGTCACCACCGGATTGTCGACGGCGCTCGCCAGTTCCCACGACGCCACCCGCTCGGCGTGCGCGAGCGTGTCCCGCGCCGCCCCGGCGACCTGCGGGGCGCACCGCAACGA